>JAPPDO010000270.1 GCA_028821635.1 Ekhidna sp. | reverse complement strand
GAGATGATGGAATATTCTTTATATTTGTTATTCAATCATTTAACTATGCTAAATGAGCAATGCCGAAAATTAAATTATTTATGCAAAGGTCTCAAATCTATAAGATATATTTACAGTCCTTAATTAGATAATTAAAAAAAATCCGCTACTTTTGGGAAAATAAAGAAAGTAAAAGTCATAGGACTAAAACCACTTATGAAACTGAAATTAATATTAATTACAATTGTAGTGTTAAGTCTAAGTGCTTGCACACAAAGGACTTGCCCCACATACGCAAAGGAAAACGTACAGAAGGAAAAGACCAACCAACAGGCTAACGTCTAATTTTCTACGTATTAATGACATCGTTTTGTTTATTGTGTTTTCTGACCCAGTAAACAATCACTTGACAATGTCTCATAGTTTTTGTGTTTCTGCTCCAATCATAATTTTTGGATGGAGTGTAAATCAGAAGAAGCAAGCCAATAAGCCGGGTTCTGTTTTATCTCATCATTTATCTGGTCCTAAAGAAAGGATCTAACAACCTACCCAATCCTGCTCAAGCGAGTTACTTTCAGATGCAGGACTTATTTGGTCTCTCAGCACGTAAGGTTTACCATACCCCTTCAATCACTATCAGGGTGGTGGGCTCTTACTCCACCTTTTCACCTTTTCCCCAAATCAAATATTGATTAGGAGTAGTCTGTTTTCTGTGGCACTGGCTCTATCCCATAAGGATGCTCCCTTTTCAGGAGTACGCTACTCTATGCTGCCCGGACTTTCCTCCTCTATCATTCAATAGAAGCGATGAGTTGGCTTGCGATACAAAAATATTAATGAATGCCTTTTTTGCTATTTTAGCATGAGTTCAGAGTGAAATAACATCTGCATGCATTGAGATTTTCTATTGGGGGGATGCTATATCACAAAGCACAATTTTTTCCATTTACCACAATTTTCAATTGGGCGGTGATGCCTGATAATGCTAATATTTCAATAAATTTTTCATAACTTATTACAGGGCGTTTTCTTTTCAGTTTTTATGTTCCACGTAATGCAGTTCAGCATTCCGCCGTCATAGGCTATTTCGTTACTTTCAATAGTTGCGATGTTTTGTTTTGGAAAAATTGCTTCAAGCTGTCTGACGGCCTCCTTATCTTCCTTGATACCAAAAGTGGGGATGACTAGGGTGTCTTCCATTCGCAAATAGTTGATGCAGTCGCCATTGGCATGGTGATATTTTTCATTATCATATATGTTGTAAGGAATTTTGACGTAATCAAGTCCCGTGTTATGGATGGCTATTTCAAAAGCCCTATGAAACCATTCCTTTTCCTGATTGTAATCGTTGATGAAGACTGTGTTTTCGTCTATAAACCGAACTATTCCGTCCGAATGTCCTGTGTCGTCGCCCGGTTGTTCAGGGACAAAGTAGAGTTTTATCTACTGTTTTTTTTACATTCCATGAGACATGCCTCTGTTTCGTTTTTGTTCGATTTTTTTGCTTTGATTCAAATCAAATGATTGTGCCAGTTTTAAATTAAGATCATCAAATCCATCGTAAAGAATATATTTAATGCCCTCTTCTTTATCAAAGTTCATTAAGATTCCTGAAGAAGCCCCGCTAGAATCTCTGACTCCCCCCTCTTTTACGCATTCTTCTAGCAGTTTGGTATATTCCTTGATTTCTTTATAAGTAGCACCAACTGTTCCTTTATCAATAGTCTGTTCAATGAAGTTCTTAATACTTTTCAAATGTCCTTTCTCATAATTCATCTTCAAATATGGTTTCAAATTGAAATTCATATTCTCTCCGGTTGTTGTTGGGTAGCATAAAAAGTGAGATCTAATAGAAGTCTTGCGTAACTCACTAAGTTTAGGGTTATTCAGGTATTTGATTAAGCGTTTTCTTGCGGGTTTTTCAAGTTCCTTTTTCAAATTCCTCTCATGGCTTTTAAATTCGATTAAAAAAGAACTACCAGAAAATGAACCAAATAGATCACCTAAAGTTGGATCGTTAGGTGTCTGCTGATTTAAGTTGAATGCAACCGGATGAGAATAGTTGCCATCTCTCAAGTAGTATCCGACTGATACTAAAAAATTCCCAATTTGAATATTTTCGTATTCGTATGTTTTCTTCATAAAAGATAGCTTTTAAACAAATATATTTATTTAAAGACACAGAATCAACTTACAATATAAAAACCTCAATGAATGTCCTTTCCCATTATTTTAAACTCCCAGTTGCCTGCATATATGACAATCCTTAAAATTCATCAGTTACAGATAGTTAAGTTAAACAAAAATTTACTTTTCTAATCTTGGCGGTTCTGCATCATTTATCTCGGGATTTGTCGCAGTTTCGTCCTCTTTCCTCCTTATGATAGCCTCTCTTCGGATACGGAACAGGTCTTTTACCCCGTCAAAGGAATCAACAAATTTCAGGCTTGCACCCGTTTCAAAATTTTGCTGTTCAGACGTAAAAAGTTCATTGGAATTTCGAAATGCTTTTAATCTCAGTCTACTGTCTTTTGTCAGTGAGTACTCAACAGACCAATCACCTACAATCTGATTGATGGCTCTTTGATTTTGAGCATTATTATTACCGAAGGCTCCCCCGTTAGATACTCTCAGTCTACTGTCTAAAAATGTATAGGCGAGGCGAAATTGGAAGGTATTGGATAAATCTTGATTTTGATCCGCAAGATTCATCTCCAACTCCAACTCAAGATTATCATCAAATTGACTAAGTAAGTAGCTTGCCTGATTTGAAAGTATTTCGCTCACACTTCCGCGTATATCATTGGTGTTGCTGCCCCCAAAAAAGCTGGCGATCGGTGAGAATTTTTTAAGGAACAATAAACTTACAAATTGCTTTCTTAGCTCTTGTTCATCATTTATTACCTGATTGAGTAATCTCCTTCCTTCAGCGTCTTGCTGCAAGTCGCCTTCATTTTGAGGCTGAATGTTAAAGTTGAGGTTAGGGGCATTCATGTTGCCCTCAAGTTCAAGGATAGCCAGAAATGGCACTTTGATAGATGTGCCTTCCGTTCTTTCATCCGGATTTTTCAGTTCTTCCGGAGAAGCTCGCTGAAGGTAGGTTGCGTCTAAATCTAAGGAAGCATCGTAAACATCTCCGCGCCACGTAATTCGACCTCCGGGGACCATTTCAAACTCCTTGTTAATGAAGTTGGGCACAGTGAAATTATACGCACCATCTGTGATCTCAAGTCCTCCGAACATGCTAAACTCCTCATCCGTGTTTAGGGTCAGCTTTAGATTGCCTCTGCCCCTTCCTCTGATTATATCTCCTTTTTTAATGTCAAAAATCAATTCACAATAGGCATCCGGAGTGACCTCTATATCAAAATCCAATGTCAATCCTTTAAACTCAAACCTATCTTCTACACTGTTCGTGTAGCTTGAATCCAAAAAGCTCACAAATTCAATAAATTCTTTTTGAGAACCTTCTGTAGATTCAGAAACCGGAATAAAAAAACGGGTACCGGCGGCCGTTTTTACATCTGCTTCTATGTTCAGGTCATTAACAGGCCCATTTATGGCTATTTGTCCCGAGCCATATACCGAGCCGTAGTAAAGTTCATTATCTAAGGAGGTAGTATTGAGAAACTCAAAGCTGCCAGCCTGAATATCAACGTCGGTCACGATATTTTTAAATCCTTCATGATTTAAACTTCCCGTAGCCACTGCGTTGTTCCCCTTTCGATCTTTCAGTGTAATGCTTTGAAGGTCTATTCTGTCAGTATGCAAATCCATAGCTCCACTGACTGCATACACCGTATTCAAATAATTGATTCTTGCCCTCCCATCCTTAACTATAAGATTGCCGTCAGTCTTGGGTGACTTTAAATTCCCTTTGATTTTAATTTCTCCGTCTACAGTCCCACTTATGTCCGAAAGATTAGGCTCTAAAAAGGGACGTACCAGTGCAAGTTGAGCATCATCAAATTTGGCCGTAAACGCAAGTTGATCCTCGCTTTTGGAGGGGTAATAGTTTCCTTTAATATCAATGGATTTAAACCCTTCTCTACTCATATTTATTTCAGAAAATATAGATAAATCCACAGGGTTCCATGAGGATTTTCCGGTCAGATCACCTAAAAGTAAAGCATCATACGTTAAACTTTCAAGAAAAAAATCGCTATTAAAAGCATATAAATCATTTGGGTTTTTCCCGGAGAAGTTAAAGCTTCCGTTCAGGTAACCGTCAATAGTGTGTTGGGTGAAAAGATTCATTTTATCTATTTTCAGGTCCTCAACTAAGATGGAAATAAAAGTTTCTGAAGAAGCAGAAAAGGTCTTCTCAATTTGAATAAACTCCTCATCACCAAAAATGTCAAGATTTTTTATCGTGAAATCTCCATTTTTGACGACTACTCGATTAGAAGGGTTGAATTCCCAGTTATTAGCTAAGATGTGTACCTCAGAGGGCTTTAAACGCATCACGATGGAATCTGAAAATAGGTTGATCTCTGTCTCAAGTCTTAAATCTGTTTTGAAGGCAGGCTGCTCAATAGATGTAGTTAAATCAATAACATTTTGAGACCAGATACCCTCCAGAAAGAAGTTTTCTGTCTCTAACAAGTCCTCTATGGTTTGACTCTCAGACGTTAGCATAAAACTTGTTAAAATCTCTTGCGAAGTCCCATTCAGCGACCCATTGATTTCTAAAAACGGCTCTCGTAGTTTTATATTTTTAAATTTCAATGAGTCAGTTTCAAAAAAAAGCGATAGATAACTTCCTTTACTTTGCCGATAGGAAGCCTCTAGTTTGGCATGATTATAAATTTTAAGCGGGAACTTCAAAGAGTCAAGGTAGGGAGAAATGTCTTGTATTTCTATGTCTATAGCTAACTTGTACTTTTCTCCGTTGCCGACTCTATTTATTGTATCTGATTTCAGTTGAAGCTTAGATAAATAACTATCTGTCATAACTTGTGCGTCCTTTGTCAGGTCACTAATCTTGAATTGACCCTCCACTTTGGCTGATAAGCCGGGCATGTTGTAATTTATTTTCCTGACACCGCCTTTGTCATACGAAGCATCAAAATGAATATCATTAAAAAGGACAGTTTTATCATCATGTTTAATTAATAAAGAATCTGCTTCAAGATTTGCCTGAAAGATATCTATATCAAAGTCATTGACCGTCAAGTCAATTTTACCTTGCGCACCAAATGGGGTTGATGTCAGATTTAGTTGATCAAATGAGACGCTATCCAGTAATAAGTTGAGTTTTAGGTTTTCCCGATCTGACCTTAAATCTATTCGTGCTTCTCCTTCAAGTTTACAATTAGGGTCGTTTACGGCTATTTTCCCTGAAAAAAAATTCTCTGCAAAAGACCCGTTAATGTGTATTGAATCATATTCATAGCCTACCAACTTGCTGCTGAAAACCTCAGCATCTACTTTGAAATCAGCCGTTTTTAAGTTTATCCCTTTTCCTTTTATCGTTCCTTTTAGGTTTATCCTTTCCACCGCCTGACTTTCAAAAAATGCACCTGCGTTCAGATTAATTAATTCAATGTTTCCATCATAAAGCATATTTTCCGGACTTTCAGGCATCTTAATGTGAATATCTGAGTGGACAGAGCCTTGATCCGTGTAGAAATCACCCCTCGCAGCAAAGTCCGTTAAAAAACCTGTGAAATTCCCCTTAAAGTCAATTTTCCCCATCCTTTTCAGGTTTTCGGACACATCCCCAACGTATGGTGCCAGGTCTGAAGGCAACAGACTGGAACTCGTAATATCAGCAATTATGAACGTTTTATCTATTGCAGGTAAGCCGAAGCAGCTTACACTCCCTTTCAAAAAAGTAGAACTACCAAAACCAACTCTGGAGTTTTCTATTTTGAAATCCCCCACCTTACCTTCAAAAATGCCATCAAGTGTAATAGCTGATTTTACTTGGGATAAGCCCGTTATTAACTCAAGGTCATGGGTGGAGATCAATGCCTCCCTAAAGTGAAAAATAAAAGATACGCGCTCTGCAAAGTGACCAAAGTCGTCTAAGCCATTGTAAAAAAGTACTAAGCTGTCCGCAATATGACTGGTGTTCGTTTTTAAATTAAGCTCATCTAAACTTAGTGACCGATTTGAAAATTCAAACACGGTCTCAAATTGCTTGATTTCCAGCCCGGAGATATTGTCTTTGCCGGTAAAGTGGTTCAGGTCACCAATAATTGTATCTGACCTGATCTCAAAGTCAAACAGATTAAGGTTTGGAATAAAAAAATCTAAATTGCTAAAATCAACACGTTTTTTAATGTCAGGCTTCGCTTTATCATCAAGCCTTACGTTGCACCCGCTGATTTCTAAATGCCCAATTTTTAGTGTCTTGAGTTTCCTTTTTTCAGATTCTCCACCCAAACTCTCCAGAAAATACTTGACGTTCAACTCCTCTTCGGAGTCATGTCTTGTAAGGTTGAATTGTACATCATGTAGGAGAATTTCCTGTAATGATAAATAATCGCCTCTCATTAATGAGACCAAATTGTAGTTAATGACCAATTGATCGGCATAAAACATAGTGTCATTGTGTAAATCCTTTATCAAAAAGTTGCTTAATTCACCTCTATCCAGCCATGCTACACGTACTTTACTGAGTGATAAGTCATAATCGATCTCTTTAGAGAGATATCCAAGTACCTTATCTGCTAAATAGGTTTGAACAATACTAAACTGAGTGATAACTAGAAAAATCACTAGTAAGAGACACGAATAAAACAGAAACCCTGAAAATAACTTCCAGCCCGTTCTCCGAATTTTTAATATAATTAACTTAGCATTCAAAAAATTCAAGTGGCAATAGTGTTAGGCATAGAATCTTCTTGTGATGAAACCGCTGCCTCTGTATGCATCAGCGGTCAGGTTATCAACAACAAGATAGCAAGTCAGTCCATTCATTCCAACTATGGAGGCGTTGTTCCGGAGCTTGCCTCTCGTGACCATCACAAAAATATCGTGCCCATAGTTCATGAAGCACTAAATGACGCTGAAATCAACACGAAAGACCTGGATGCGATTGCTTACACTCGGGGGCCGGGATTATTAGGTTCCCTCCTAGTAGGCTCAAGTTTTGCTAAAGCCATGGCAGCATCGTTGAGTATCCCAATTATTCCGGTTCATCACATGAAAGCACATATTCTTGCACATTTTATAGATGAACCAAAACCACCATTTCCATTTATTTGTCTTACCGTCAGCGGCGGACATACGCAAATCGTTAAAGTGGATAGTCCCATGGATTATACAATGCTGGGGCAAACCTTAGATGATGCTGTAGGTGAGGCTTTTGACAAAGCTGCTAATCTTCTGGGGTTATCTTATCCCGGAGGAGCTGTGATTGATAAACTGGCCGCAGAAGGTAATCCCCATGCCTTTCAATTCTCAACTACGGAAATGCAGCACCTCAACTATTCATTTAGCGGCATCAAGACCTCCATACTCCATTTTTTAAGGAAGGAAAGAAAAAAAAATAAACTCTTCATTAAAGACAACTTAAATGACCTTGCTGCCAGCATTCAAAGATCATTGATTGACATGCTGATGAACAAATTAGTGAAAGCAGCAACATCTCAAAAAATAAACCAGGTTGCTATCGCAGGTGGAGTTTCTGCCAATAGCGAACTAAGAAAAAGACTCAAAGTATTGGCTCAAGAAAATCAATGGACCACATACATCCCGAACGTTCAATATTGTACTGATAATGCCGGCATGGTCTCTATGAGCGGACACATACTCTACGAAAAAGAACAATTTGGAGCACTGGACGAAAACCCGCTACCCAGAATGTCATTTTAGTGATCTATTCTTAACCCTGACCTCCATCTGGTGAGGTTTCTTTACGAGACTCCCCTCAACCGAATCAGCAGCAAAACATTTGACAATAAAAAGCACATTATCAAGAAAAAAAATGCGTATGCCAGCCTAAGAGTCTCGTTCCCCGCCAGTACGCTGTACCCTTGGCGGCTTCTTTGTAACCTTACTGGTTAAACCGTCACTAGTTTGTTAAGCGAAGACATGATACAAATAAAAATCAAATAAATCTCGTTCAAGACAGACTGCACCTGTAGAAGAGATCAAAAAAAGAAGCCCCGCTGTCGGGGCTCCTCTATAATTAATTCTTAAACTATGTTTAATTATGAAACTTAAATCATCGCAAAGATACGAAAGATTAAGAAATAAACTACGTTCAGAGAGGTTTTTCTTACCACAAAGAACACGAAGGCTGGCACAAACATTCCTGATAG
>JAPPDO010000031.1 GCA_028821635.1 Ekhidna sp. | reverse complement strand
AGATCAAACCCCTAAAAGTACTATTTATAGGGGGGGGGGGGGGGGGGCACTAGTGGTTTCCATCCAGTAAGTAATTTAAGGTTAAAAAATAATTGTCTTCTTGTATGAAGCGGCCTCATCATTCTGTGGGGCGGCTTCCTATTTGTATTATTCAAATTTTTAGTCATGACTGTGATACTAATTAAATGTAAATATATGTAATTATTGAGCAATAGTAGGAAAGTGTTTTCTTATTTGCAAAAGTTTTTTTAGTTTTTTTTAAAATTTTTTGTTTTGACATTCAAAAACCTTGAACAAGATGTTCTTCATTTCTTTTTCACGTTCCACGTCAATCGGATGAAGCCAAAGAGTCTGCTTTCCCCTCATCAATTTTCTTTTTAAGAATATTGTGCAAATCAATTTCCGAAACGCTCATATTGATAATCTTTACGATTAAACAAATATAATGTTAAAGATATGTCCCTCTCTATTCATAGCGACGACCATTTCATGAGGCAGGCTCTTCATGAAGCCGAGACGGCCTTTAATGAGGGGGAAATTCCTGTCGGGGCGGTAGTCGTTTGTGAAAATAAAATCATTGCCAAAGATCATAATCGAGTGGAACGGCTCAACGATGCAACGGCTCATGCAGAGATGTTGGCTTTGACTGCCGCTCAAAATCATCTTAATAGCAAATACCTGACCGAATGTACGCTTTTTGTGACACTCGAGCCTTGCAGCATGTGTGCTGGAGGGTTGTTCTGGACCCAAATAGGCAGCCTTATAATAGGAGCCCAAGATAAAGAACGGGGCTTCTCCCGATACAACAGAGAGATTCTACACCCCAAGACGGTGTTGAAGGTCGGCATCATGGCCAATGAGTGTGAAACTTTAGTTAAGGATTTCTTTAGGAAAATCCGAGGCAACTAAAACCGTCTTTTCCGGTTATATTTGTTCAATCATTTTTAACTTATAATAAAATAACACATTATGGCTTTTAAATTACCAAATTTACCCTATGCACACGATGCGTTGGAACCACATATTGATGCGAAAACTATGGGAATTCATCATGGTAAGCATCATGCGGCATACGTCTCTAAAGTGAATGCTGCCATTGGGGGGACAACCATGGGTGACAAATCTATTGAAGACCTCTGTAAAGAGCACTCGGACAATGCTGCTGTAAGAAATAATGGCGGCGGGCACTATAACCACACCCTCTTCTGGAGCATCATGGCTTCTAATGGTGGAGGTGTTCCCTCCGGAGCACTGGCTGATGCCATCAATGCTGCTTTCGGGTCATTTGATGAATTTAAGACTGTTTTCAGTAATGCTGCGGCCGCCAGATTTGGCAGCGGATGGGCTTGGCTCTGCAAAAAAACTGACGGCTCTGTTGAAGTTTGCTCCACCGCAAACCAAGATAACCCGTTGATGCCGGATGCCGGATGTGACGGAGTACCTATTTTAGGGCTTGATGTTTGGGAGCACGCATACTATCTAAACTACCAGAACAGACGACCTGATTATATACAGGCATTCTTCAATGTAATCAATTGGAATGCAGTTGCTAAAAACTTTGAGGGATAAGAATAAAATTTTAGCATTGCTGATGTAGCGTAAACAAGTGAACGAATAATTCTACCGCATTTTAGCAATGCTAACATTCAAATTCCCGAGAATGAGACATGAAATCCGCCTGATTTATATATGCTTAGGTTAATAGGAGGGGTTTATAATGACTGTGATGATTATGTTTGAGTAAGGTAAAAACCTTCTAACCTAGGGGTCTTGCAAACAGCAGTTTCTATCATCCAAAAGTTTGGGGTTACTTTGTTTGACTTGCACCTATTAATAAAAGATTTGATTAATGAAGGACAGTGAAATTCTAAATCGGATCAGTTGCGGTGATGAGCAGGCTCTTGACTATTTGTACAAAAAGTACTATCGGATGATGACAAGAATTGTTCTGTCCAACGATGGTACGGAAGAAGAAGCAAAAGATGTATATCAGGAAGCATTGTTAGTATTCTGGCAGAA
The DNA here is from genome assembly GCA_028821635.1 of Ekhidna sp. Lineage (GTDB taxonomy): Bacteria > Bacteroidota > Bacteroidia > Cytophagales > Cyclobacteriaceae > Ekhidna. Next base: position 6,244 of record JAPPDO010000031.1, on the reverse strand, counting down.
AGCTGTTAGAAAAGATTTGATTTTAACTTCAAAGATCAGCACATATCTTTACAGCATCTGTCTGAATCAATGGCGAAAGGAACTTGACCGGAAAAGCAGATTAAGTTCAGAAAGAGTTGAAGGTGAATATTTTCAGCAGCATGATTCTAAAGAGCGACTAAAAATAGTGACAGGGTGCATAGAGGAATTAGGGGATGTTTGTAAAAAAGTGCTGACATACTACTATTTCGATGGGATGAACATGCAAGAGATTGCAAATAAAATGCAATTCGCAAACACTGATACAGCAAAGACAAAAAAGTATAAGTGTAAAAAAAAACTAGATAGTTTGATAAAATTAAGGTACACAACGGAAGATTTTTTTGATTAATGAGCGAACTCTTCCAAGAAAAAATTGATGATTATCATGCAGGGAAGATGACACCTGATGAAGTGGATTCTTTTGAACGGGAATTAGCAAAAGACCCGTCACTGCTTTCGGAAAGTAATCTTCAAAAGGAAATTATTGACGGACTAAAGGGCTACAGAAAAAGCCAGTTGAAATCCAGGCTTGATGCCATTGATCTTACTCCGGCATGGACATCATTCGGAAGCCAGCCCGCACTAATAAAATCTTTATTAGGAGTATCTGTAGCTACTATTATAGGTACAGGAATTTATTTTTACGGGGAGTCTGACAAAAAGGTTACTCCGCTGTCAGATGTAACCATAGATGCACCAAGACCGGAATCAATCACTTTCGACAGGATTACCCCTGCAAAAATCTTTGATGGAAAGATTAACTCATTAGAAACAACATCCAAATCCCTAGAAACTAACCAAAAAGCGGAGGATTTTGCAACGGATAAGACAATTTCAAAGGAGGATAAGAAAGTGTTTGTTCCGTCGTTTGAAGTTCCTGAAATAACAAGTTTGCAGGATGACAAAGCCTTGCAAACCTCCTTTTCCGATGAGTTGTCCGGTGATGAGTTAAGTAAACCAACTCGAGATCCTATTGAAGTAGAGACTGAAATTACCAAAAGCTTAGATGTCAGGTATAAATATTATGATGGTAAGCTGTTTTTGAGTGGTGACTTTGACAAGGTTCCCTATGAAATCCTTGAAATCAATAGCGCAAATGGTAGACGTATCTACATTAAATACCTTAACAAATATTACAAAGTTGAAACCACCGACAGGCTCAGCATCCTGCCGGAAGTTGTTGAACAGAAAGTCATTGAAGAACTCCGGATACTTCGGGAGAGCAAATAAGTCTGAATTACATTTGTTTATCCTGTAACTTTATGGTTAATGGAGGAGAAGAAGGTACGAAAAAAAAGAAAACTTGGGAGCTATCCGTTCGTCAGCGTAATCTTTAGTATCACCATTGCTTTGTGTGTGCTGGGTCTCTTTGGCTGGATACTTCTTCACAGTTCAAAACTTGGCAATCGAATTCGGGAAAATATTGAAATTCAAGTTTATCTAAACAAGAACCTCTCCCAGTCTGAGCTTAATAAGATAAGAACGTCGATCTCTTCCAAGCCCTACACCCTAATGAAAGACAATGAACCTCAGATAGAGCTTATCACCAAAGAAGAGGCAGCCCTTGAGTTTATCGCAGCTACAGGTGAGGATTTTAAGGCTTTTCTCGGGGATAATCCACTGAGAGATCTTCTGGCCGTGAAAATCTACGGGGGCTACCAAGCCTTAGATAGTCTCTCTCAAATTAAATCTGAAATTGAGGCTATGAGAGGGGTTTTTGAAGTTTCGTATGAAGAAAGTTTGATTGAAAGCATTAATCAAAATGTAACAAAAATAGGTCTTGTTTTGCTTGGCATTGCAGTATTTGCAATTTTTGTAGTCGTGGTATTAATCAATAACACCATTAAACTTGCGTTATTCTCTCAACGGTTTCTCATTAGAAGTATGCAATTAGTTGGAGCTACCTCAAAATTTATTCAACGCCCGTTTCTTATGCGCTCGCTGACTTACGGGCTCATTGGCGGCTTTCTCGCTTGTGGTGCGATTTGGGGATTTACCGAATACATGAACTCATCCATTTACGGACTTGAAGAGTTGCAAGACATAGAAGGTTTTTTGGTTTTATATGGTATAATCCTTTCCGTCGGGATGATTGTTGGGTATTTAAGCTCTCTGAGAGCTATTAATAAATATTTAAAAATGTCATTGGACGAACTCTATTGATTTATGTCTGAAAAAAGAAAATTGGCCTTCGGTAAAATAAACTACGTGATTATGATTATCGGTGTTGTTGTTTTGATCCTTGGATTCATATTTATGACAATGGACAATGAGCCTTATGGTTTTGGCAGCATGGGATTAACGGTAGGCCCTGTCACCGTGATGCTCGGATTCCTCATTCAATTTGTAGCACTATTTTACAAGTCAAGGGAAAAGCCTGAATGACCTGGATCGAAGCACTGATTTTAGGGTTAATTCAGGGTCTTACAGAATTTTTGCCGGTAAGCAGCAGCGGACATCTTGAAATTGGATCCGTTCTGTTCGGCGTTGAGACGGACGGAAACCTTCTTTTTGCCGTAGTCGTCCATCTGGCAACGGTCTTATCTACGATAGTCGTTTTTAGAGGAGATATTTCAATTATTTTACAAGAGATATCAAAACTTCAATGGAATGAATCCACAAGATTTGTAGTCCTGATTCTTGTTTCCATGATGCCCGTCCTTATCATTGGCCTTCTGTTTAAAGACGAAATAGTTCCCTTTTTCAGTGGCAATTTACTCCTTGTAGGCTCCATGCTTCTCATCACAAGCCTGTTACTCTTTTTTGCTCACCGTAAAAAGGGTGGAACTAAAGCGGTGGATTTAGTCTCATCATTAATAATCGGCATTGCTCAGGCTTTTGCAGTGATGCCCGGAATTTCTCGATCCGGAGCCACTATCTCTACAGCCCTTATGATGGGCGTTGAGCGCTCAAAAGCGGCAAAATTTTCCTTTTTGATGGTTCTTCTTCCAATTATGGGAGCAAGCATTCTTCAATTTAAAGACTATGCAGAAACGCCTTCCATTCATAAAATCGCAGTTCTACCGCTTGTAGTTGGATTCATTACTTCGTTCATTTCAGGATTTGCGGCGTGCAGATGGATGACTCGAATCGTAAGAAAAGGCAAGCTCTCTTATTTTGCACTTTATTGTTTAATAGTGGGCCTTCTTGCGATTATATCAACGCTATAGTGATGCACAATACTTATGAGAAAGGAAGGTTGTTATTGATCAATAAACCCTTAAATTGGACTTCTTTTGATGTTATCAAAAAACTTAGAAATACACTCAAGATAAAAAAGATTGGGCACGCCGGAACCCTGGATCCCTTAGCTACCGGACTGTTATTGATCGGAACGGGAAAATTCACCAAAAAACTAAGCGAACTGCAAGGTCTGAATAAAACGTACTGTGGCATTATGGAGATAGGCAAAACCACTCCTTCATACGATTTAGAAACAGCTTTTAACGGTCAGGCGCATTGGCAGCATTTGGTGAAGGAGGATTTTGAAAGAGTGAAAAATGAATTGACCGGAACGATTCAACAGATACCTCCGGCTTATTCTGCTATCAAAGTGGACGGCGAAAGAGCCTACAAAAAAGCACGTGATAACAGAGAAGTAAAAATTGATCCAAGAAGTATTCATATCTATGATTTTACGATTTCAACCGAAAGAATACCGGAGATTGATTTTGAGGTCACTTGTTCAAAAGGAACCTACGTCAGAACCTTAGCCCATGATTTTGGGGAAAAATTAGGAGTGGGTGCGTATTTAAAAAAGCTAACAAGAACCAAAGTAGGTGATTACGACCTAGACGACGCACTTGAAATAGAAGAATTTATAGACCAACAACATGAAGATAGTTGACCATTTGGAGAGCTTTTCTCTGAACGGGTATTCAGTGGTGACGATGGGTACATTTGATGGCGTACACGTTGGTCATCAGGCAATTTTGAGGAAACTTGTTGAAGAGGCTAAAGCTAATGACGGAAGCAGCATTTTAATCACTTTTTGGCCGCATCCCGGATTTATTTTAAAAAAAGATACTAATCTGAGACTTCTCTCAACATTTAACGAAAAGGCAGAGCTAATTGAGTCGTTAGGAGTAGATTATATCTTAAAAATTGCATTTACACCTGCGCTCTCGCAAGTGTCAGCAGATGAGTTTGTTAAAAAAGTCCTGTTGGAAAAGGTAAATACAAAAAAATTATTCATCGGATACGACCATCACTTTGGTAACAATCGTGAAGGCAATATTGAATTTCTAAAGTCCAAGGCATCGGATTATGGTTTTCAGATCCAGGAAATTCTAAAGCAAGATATTGATAGTATTGGCGTAAGTTCAACAAAAATCAGAAATGCACTTATGGAAGGGGATGTGGCTTTTGCCAAGTCCTTGCTAGGCAGGAACTACACGATCAAAGGCAGAGTGGTGCATGGAGAGAAAAACGGAAGAAAGATGGGATTCCCCACAGCAAATATTCAAATTGAGGACTTTTACAAGTTACTGCCCGCAGACGGTGCCTATGCGATGAGGGCCTTGTTTGGGGACAAAAAGTATGGAGGAATGGTAAATATTGGTTTAAAGCCAACGTTAAAAGGTTCTCAACGAACAATCGAAGCACACTTATTTAACTTTGAAGCAGACATATATGATAAAGAACTCACCATTGAATTTATCAAGCTATTAAGGAAGGAGATAAAGTTCAATTCAATGGAAGAATTAAAGAGACAGCTGGAAATAGATAAGTCAGAAGCCCAAAAAATACTCGCATGAACTACATTAAAGCAACTTTACCAATCATCGCCTTTCTGTCAATAGCAATTATCGAATCTTGTGAAAATAACGCAGATCTACTTTCTTTCTCCATAGATGACGACGTGGCACTAGGCATGAAGGTTGATGCTGCAATGGAGTCAGACCCCGTTCAGTTTCCAATTCTGGACAGAACACAACATGCCAAGGCTTATGCTATTTTGGATGGAATACTTCAAAAAATACTTAATTCGGATACAATCACACACAGAGATAAATTCCTTTGGAAACTGCATATTATTAACGATGATCAAATCCTGAATGCGTTCGCTGCACCGGGCGGATATATTTACATTTACTCCGGCCTCATGTACTTCCTTGACCGAGAAGATGATCTTGCTGCCATTATTAGCCATGAGGTAGCTCACGCTGAGCGGAGACACATCTCTAAAGCACTTCAGAGACAATTCAGCGTTGCCGTCTTAACAGAGGCGTTGAATGGAGGACAGCCTGAAATGATACAGCAAATCATCGGTAGTTTGGTGGGAACGGAGGCGTTGAAGTTTAGTCGGGATGCAGCGATCGAGGCTGATAACTTATCTGTAGAGTATCTGTCCGATACCGATTATGCCTGCAATGGAGCAGCTTCATTTTTCAAAAAGCTGACAGCGAACCAAGAGGCATTTAATCCTGAATTTTTGAGCACCCATCCGGGATCAAATAACCGGATAGAGAACATAAATAAGAAAGCAGCAAGCATAAGGTGTGATACTACTTTTCTTGATGCCGACGGCTCCAAAATAAATGCGTTAAAAGCGTTGCTGCCTTAAAATCAAAGTTGTTCAATGAAAAAATCAGAAATCAAATTCATCGTTGAGTTAGATAAGGAAAACGTGCCCGAAAGGATAAGATGGGACGCAGACGATAAAGATCAGTCGGGATTTTCGGAGACTAAGTCAGTGAGCGTTTCTTTATGGGATCACAAAAATAAAAACACCATGCGCATTGATCTCTGGACAAAAGACATGCCCGTTGATGAGATGAAGCACTTTTATATTGACTGTCTCGGAGGTCTCTCTCAGAGCATATTAAATGCCACCGGCGACGAATACATGAGTTCACAAATCTCCGGACTTTGCGATAGATTAGTGAAGCATGTCAAAAAAGAAGGTTAGTGTTTTTTCCGTATTAAAAAAAAATATCAGAATTGAACCGAAAACGATAGAGTACGCTAAGTTCTTACACAGAAAAAATTTGGCATAAGTTAAAAAATTTTTAAAATGCCTTGCAAATTTGATAATTTCGTTGTTCTTTTACGCTCATGTATAAAACGTTTAATTTAATAATTTAAAAATCATGGACAAATCAGTCACACAAACTCGTTTTCAGATAAGGCGCCAAGCAGCCGGAATGAATAGTTATTCTCTTTATAATAATGTAAGTACCACCACCCAGCCGCGCCGGCTGTAGCTAACGCTTGAGAGCGG
>JAPPDO010000179.1 GCA_028821635.1 Ekhidna sp. | reverse complement strand
ATTAGCATTCTCTAAGATGTTCTTCATTTTTTTAACGTTCCACAATGATTAATAAAAAGAAAAGAAGCAAACTGTATCCACGTTGGAAAAAATCTACTAGACCGCTGAGGCGGGCAAAATCAATCTAGTTCACCTGCGGTCCAATACGAATTTTGGCGTTGAGGGCACATCACTAAAGCTGGTATAGGAGGAATTAGCTTTATAGTTCTTGGCACGAGTTACAAAATTTCAGCTTTTTTTAACTCTTTATGTGCAAAACTCTTATATCTTTAAAACTAGGGATTTGGGGGGAAATATTAAGAATTGAGAAAGGAAGTTGAAGGTCGTCCGAATACGCTTCATGTCCGAAAGGTTATGCTTATACTAATCATGAAATGATAAAAAACTACTTATAATTTGTAGACTAAGTCCATGAATAGGAGATTCTAAGAGCATTAAAGCAATAATGATCGCAATCCCTTCTGATAGATATTCTCTTTGCAGTAAATCCGGAAAGTTCACTTTTCTATCTTTTCGATTAGTTCGCTGATGGTAACATAGTAATTATTAAGATGCTCAAAACTCACCCGATGCTCTCTATCTTTGAAACTATGAATTTTTCCAAATGAGACGGGAGAGACTAATGAGATATAATCAGCGGCTCCGAACTTAAATTTGTCTGTAAAACTAATGAGCTTAACTGCTTTCTTCTTTTTAGTAAAAATAGCTTTTTTGTGGTAAAAAAGCACTAATAAGATTCATATTAATACTTCTGCTAAATTCTTTTCCAAAGGATGTCCCCATAAAGGCATCGAAATCACCTGACCCTCCTGATTTCTTAATTTCTTCCTCATACAAAGAAAGTCCATTGTTGGCAGCAATACCTCTTAAATGGCTGAGCAAAAGTTTATCAGATACATCCGCAGAAACACCGATTGAATTAATATTCTCTTTAGACCCAACCATGTCAATATTTATCACGTATTTTATTTTTGAGTACTCTTCAAGGTTCAACTTTGAGACATGAGTCCTCGCTCCTCTTAAGCCATATTCTTCAAGCCCCGTGAAAAGAAAGACATAGCTGTATTTATTCTCTCTTTTTAGTAATTTATCCATAAGCCTCAAGGATAAGAAAACTCCCGTTCCATTATCATATTTACCTGAAGTTAAGTAAGTGGGGGCTAACAAATAATCAAGATATCCGTTTATCAGTAAGTTGACAAAAGAAAGAATATTGGTGTCTATCTTGTCATAGTGACAAGTCACGTAAATAGTTGAGTCTCTTTTCCCGGGAATAGTTACAATAATATTCTTATACAAACCCAATCAATCTATCTGCTCCTGCCTGTATTTCGGAATAACATCCGGGTTGGAAAGTAAAAACTTTTTTATTGTTTTAAACCTTTTTTGATTTGTACCTTTGGAGATAACCTCGCTCATATACGTCTTGGTAACCTGACTGTAAGAATTGGTATATAGATAGAAAAAGGCTCCTAAAAATAGAACATATTTCATAAACTTCAAAATTTAAAAGTGTGGGTGCAGTTGTACTTTCAAGTTATCTGTATTTATAGACAGAGTTAAATTATTAAAAATTAACTGGCTTCAAGGCTCTGGCTAAAATTTATTTGATTATTCACAAATTCTAAAAATTACGGATTTCTTCTGGCTGGGCTGACATCTTTTTTAAACGAAGCCAACCGCTAATGAATCACAGAAAGGTGATAATTAGGGAAAGGGATGGCATCATTAAAACTTGCGTAAGGGGAACTTGATTTCTAGCTCATGCCTCTGACGATACGACAGTTAAACCTTTTGGAAAACTTTATTGCAAAGGTCTAATAATTAGTAATGATCAAGTATTTGATTTCAAAATTATTTTGAGTGAACACTTCACTTTTATTGGTTGATTTTTTTGCTTCAATGATTACTCCAACCATACTTTTGCTTTGCCTTCGTTATGAATTACAAAGTCATCTCCTCACTTAGTGTTGATAAAGTATTTCGGGGCGTAATAGGTTTTTTTAAGAAAGTCGCTGACAAGGTTTTATGGAACTCTTCGGATGCTGTGTCATTTGCTTTATCCAGTAGTTGGATGAGACTGGTTTTGAAACTTTCGATTTCTGTCTCGTTGGACTTTAATCTCAAAAAGACTTTTTTGAGGGGGTCTCTTGGTTTCAGCTTGTTTAAAAGCACTTATTTCAAGGATTAAAAGTTCTTACAAATATACCCACTGGGCGTATTAGTTTATAACAATCCCTAACAGTAAACCTTCTCATGGTCCATAATGTAACGCTCAATGACTCTTGGGAAATACTCATATTCCAGTTGATGTATTTTCCGAGCAAGAGAATCGGGGGTATCTTTTCTATCAACTTTGCATCTTGCCTGAAAAAGGATTTCTCCTTTATCATATTCTTCATTCACCAAATGAACCGTTATTCCGGACTCTTCTTCACCTGCATTGATTACTTCTTTGTGCACATGATCTCCGTACATCCCTTTACCCCCATATTTCGGAAGCAATGCAGGGTGAATATTGATTATCCTGTTTGGAAATGTCTGAATTAAATATTTGGGGACGAGCCAAAGGAAGCCGGCGAGAATAATGTAATCTATATCTCGCAGCTCCTTTAAAAAAGATGATTCTTTGAATGCTTCCTTTGAAAAGAAACTTGAAGGGATTCCTAAACTTTTGGCACGTTCATGAACATACGCATCTTTCTTATTGCTGAACACTTTATCAATGCTCAACGCATCTCTTGAATTAAAATATTTGATAATATGCGCCGCATTGGTTCCAGCTCCTGAAGCAAATATGACAGTCCTGATTTTTTCAATCATAAGGGTCAAAATAGTTAGAATGCATCCTCAAAAACCCTGATTTCTCCACTCGGGCTGACACATGCAATATCGAATCGAATATCCTTCTTCCAGTTAATTCCATAAATATAATCTTCAGCGGCTTCTTTAATCCTATTCTGTTGGTCTAGTGAAACAAAGGTCTCGGCCTCTCCAAAGTCTTTTCTACTCCTATTCTTAACTTCCACAAATATTAAAAGCACTCCCTCCTTCAAAACGATCAAATCAATTTCAGATCGTTTGGATCGGTAGTTAGTCTCCAAAACTTCACAATTCAAAGATTCATAATAGGTCCTTGCTACACGTTCCCCAAAATCACCTTTAGATTTACGATTCATTCAAACAAAAAGATGTCTTTATATCCATTAAAGTTCCACACTATCTACAAAGAAAAACTTTGGGGTGGACAAAAAATCAAAACGGTGCTGAAAAAAGATTTCGGAACGTTGGCTAACTGTGGTGAAGCATGGGGACTGTCAGGAATTCGGGGAAATGTTTCTATCATCAATAATGGAAAATTCGCCGGCATTAATCTTACTGATTTGATTGCGGATAAGAAGGGTGGGTTAGTTGGAAGCAGCATTTATGAGCGATTTGGAGATGAATTCCCACTCCTGATTAAATTTATTGATGCAGAACGAGACCTTTCCATTCAAGTTCATCCCGATGATCGGCGGGCAAGGGAGAGACACAACGGATCGGGGAAGGCAGAGATGTGGTACATCCTTCAGGCAGACTACAAGGCAACGCTAATCAACGGATTCAAAAAAGATACAGATAAGGCCGCATTCATAAATCACCTGAAAAATGGAACACTCGTCGATATTCTCAACAGGGAGGAGGCAGATGAAGGTGATGCCTTCTACCTGCCTGCGGGAAGAGTGCACACCGTCGGAGGGGGACTTCTGCTTGCAGAGATACAGCAGGCATCAGACCTTACTTATCGAATTTATGATTTTGACCGAACAGATAAAGACGGAAATAAGCGAGAATTGCACACTGATTTGGCAATAGATGCCATTGACTACAGCAAGCCTGCCCATGTAAAAAGCTATTATGAGCAAATCCCGAATCAGGTAAATAATATTGTGGCTTCACCTTTTTTTATCACTAATAAAATTGATGCTAATCAAAAAATGCCAATAGATACGTCTGAATTAGATTCATTCAAAATATATATCAGTGTAAAGGGTGCCGGAAGAATAGCCGGAGAAGCCATCAAATTCGGTGAGGTAATGCTGGTTCCTGCTTCAATAAAGAAATACGATATTGAACCGGACAACAAACTGGAATTGTTGGAAAGCTACATACAACTTTAATGCGTGAATAAGAAGGTAGAATTTATCCACTTAGGAGTCAGGGACTACAAAGAGGTTTGGGATTTGCAAAACGATCTGTTTCAAAAAACCGTCGACCAGAAAATTTTCAATAGAAAAATCGCCAAAAAAGAACAGGTTGAAACCAAAAATTATTTGATTTTTTGCGAACACCCTCACGTCTACACTTTAGGCAAGAGCGGAAATGAGAATCATCTGCTTGCTAATAAAGAATTTCTGAAGAAAAAAAAAGCGGACTTTTACAAAATCAATCGCGGCGGAGACATCACTTATCATGGGCCGGGACAAATCGTCGGTTATCCTATTTTAGATTTAGATCATTTTTTTACTGACATTCACCAATATCTTAGATTGCTGGAAGAGGGTATTATCAAAACCTTGAGGGAATATGGTATTGAATCCGGAAGAATTAAAGGACTCACGGGCGTATGGTTGGACGAGAAAGATCGACAGAAAGCAAGAAAGATTTGTGCTTTGGGAGTAAAAAGTAGCCGGTGGGTTACTATGCATGGCTTTGCCCTTAATGTTAATACAAATCTGGAATATTTTAATCATATCGTTCCTTGCGGTATTCAGGACAAGACTGTCACCTCACTGGAAAAGGAAATGGGGAGAGAGATAGACATCTCAGAGGTAGAAAGGAAACTCAAGAAGCACCTCACAGCGATATTTGAAATGGAACCGATAGATCAAAAAACTAGCTATGATCGTGAAAAAAGACATTGATTTATAACCTGCAAAAAATAGGGAAGGTATCTTGCGTTCTCAAATGTTCAACTTGCTTTAAGATACTAACTTTATCATCTAAAGCAAATGAATAGAAAAAAAACCGGTCAATCTAAAGCATTAAAATAAACAAAGTTTGGAAAATCATCTTCAGAACTTTCTGGTAATAGATATAGAAACCGTTTCCGGTAGTGAAAACATAGAGGAGTTGCCTCCCCAACTTCAGCAGCACTGGGAGTACAAAGCGAACACTCTTAAAAACCCGGACGAAAAGACCCCGAAAGAACTCTATCAGGATCGAGCGGCCATTTACGCAGAGTTCGGTAAAGTAGTGGTCATTGGTTTGGCGTTTTTTTATGAAGCGAAAGGTAAGCCTGCCCTGCGAGTCAAATCCATGGCCTCTCATAATGAGCAGATTCTTTTACTGGATTTCAAAAACTTTATTGAGTCGAAATTTGATCAGTATCGCTTAAAGCTGTGCGCTCATAATGGAAAAGAGTTTGATTTTCCTTACCTATGCCGACGGATGCTTATCAACGATATAAAGATTCCGGGACCCTTAAATATCGCAGGTAAAAAGCCATGGGAAGTGCCTCACATTGATACTATGGAACTTTGGAAGTTTGGAGATTGGAAAAGTTTTACATCGCTCAATCTCCTTACCACCATTTTTGACATTCCATCCAGTAAAACAGATCTGGACGGCTCTATGGTCAATAAGACCTACTATGAAGAGAAAGACGGTCTCGAGAGAATAGAAGAATACTGTAGAAGAGATGTTATTGCTACTGCACAATTGTACCTCCGACTTAATAATTTACCGTTGATCGAAGAACAACAGATCGACGTGATTACCTAGCATGAACAGAAAGAGAAGAAGGACAAAGCCCGGGAAAAGTTTACATCAGCAAGGGCTGAGCCGCACAAAAAGGATCAAAACAAAACTCCATGAGATCTTTGCAGTCAATGACGGGGATGCCTACAGTTATCAGGCATTGGTCAGGGAGCTAAGGCTTTTTGATAAAAAATCGAAAGACTACCTAAAAAACCTGCTTTTCAAACTGGAAAATGAAGAAAAGATTCATCGGCTGAGTGATGGCAGCTTCCTGAGCAATATGGAGAGCAAATATATTGAGGGGACGGTCGATCACGTCAATCCGAATTTTGCTTATATTGTCACTTCAGAAAATGAAGACGATATTAGGGTAAGAACCACTGACCTCAACTTTGCGATTCATGGCGATGTGGTTAATGTTTTAATTATCAGAGCTGCCGGCAGAGGATTCAGGCCATGGGGGAGAGTGGTAAGGTTGCTCAAAAGAAATCGGGAAGAGTTTGTCGGACGTGTTGAAATATCTGAAAACTTCTCCTTCGTCGTACCGGATAGCCGAAATATCCATTTTGATATCATGGTCTACCCCGAAAGAATCGGGAAAGCTACGTCCAATGATAAGGTTCTGGTGAAAATTGACAGATGGCATGATACCAAAAACAGAAGCCCCGTAGGAACAATTACAGAAATATTAGGCAAGGCAGGTGAAAATGAGGCAGAAATTCATGCCATCATGGCTGAATTTGGACTGCCATTCCGCTTTCCAAAAAAGATTGAGAAGGCAGCTCATGCTATCCCTGACCTCATCACAGAGAAGGAGATCAGCAAAAGAAGGGATTTTAGAAATACCACAACCTTTACCATAGACCCGGATGATGCTAAAGACTTTGATGATGCACTCTCCTTCAAAGAACTGGAGAATGGCAGGTATGAAGTTGGAGTTCACATTGCAGATGTTTCATATTATTTGGAAGAAGGCAGCGCACTGGACAGGGAAGCGATAGAACGGGCGACCTCCGTGTATCTGGTAGACCGAACGATTCCGATGCTGCCGGAAAGGCTTTCCAACGGGCTATGCTCCCTTCGTCCAAACGAGGAGAAATTGACCTTCTCCGTAGTTTTTGAAATGGACAAGGAGGGAAACGTCCATCGCAAATGGTTCGGGCGAACAATCATAAAATCCATGAGGAGGTTTACTTACGAAGAAGCACAAGAGCGCATTGAAGGGCCGGAGGCTGATTTTTCCAATGAGATAAGGACACTCAACCGGTTAGCAAAACAACTCAGGGAAAGAAGATTCCGGCAGGGAGCCGTGAATTTTGAAACGGTGGAAGTAAAGTTCCGGCTGGACGAAAGAGGAACTCCGCTGGAAGTAGTGCCCAAAATACGTAAGGATGCACACAAGATGATTGAAGAATTTATGCTTCTGGCCAACAAGGAAGTAGCTGTGTATATATTCAAATGGAAAGAAAGAGGGAAAGGTGACGGAAGCAAAACCTTTGTTTATCGTGTTCACGATGATCCCGACCCTGAAAAACTGAGCACGTTTGCCTCTTTCGCTGCTAAATTCGGCAGGAAGCTGGACTCCGGAGAGGACCTCTCCAAAAGCCTGAATAAGTTGATGGAGGAAATAGAAGGCCGGCCGGAGCAAAACATACTGGAGTACATGGCCATCCGGTCAATGGCAAAAGCCGAATACACCACGAAACCTGAAAAGCATTTTGGGCTGGCATTCGACCATTACACCCATTTCACCTCCCCGATCAGAAGATATCCGGACATAATGGCCCATCGTTTACTATGGCACTACCTACAAAAGGGTAAAGATGTCGGAAGTGACGAATACGGTCCATTATGTGTGCATTCATCTGAACGGGAAAAGCGAGCAGCAGACGCAGAACGTGCATCGGTCAAATACAAACAGGTTGAATTCATGCAAAACATGCTGGGCCAGGAATTTGACGGTATTGTCTCCGGCATGACAGACTGGGGCATTTTCGTGGAAATCACTGAAACCAAATGTGAGGGTATGATCCGACTGACTGATCTGGATGATGATTTTTACGAATTTGACGAAAAACAACTATGCGTCATCGGAAGGAATAATAAGCGAATGATCACACCCGGAGATGCAATAAAGGTGCTGATCGCAAGAACGGATATTGAACGAAGGACGATCGACCTGAAGATGGTTTATGAGTGAATACGGACATCCTCTTCAAAAGATTCACCCCTCCCGACCAGTAATAGATACCCCTGATTGAAAAGAAACGAATCCTTCACGCGAGGATGCACTCAAAAAACGCTTAAACTTTCTTCCTACTCCCTCACAAACTTCAACAAACGGCCGTCCGGTAGCTGCACGAGGTACAGGCCGCCTCGCAGGGAGGTGATGTCTAACCTTGTGTTGATGGTGCCTTCCAGCAATGGCTTGCCGCTGAGGTTCAGTATTGTGAATACACTTTCAGTAGCGGACGTTCCCGAAGCCCGCACCTCCACATAACGCCCTGAGGGATTGGGGAAGATGACCACCTCCGCCGCATCGTCTGCCGCACCGAGAGGGCAGATCACCTCCTGCGTTTGTGTGGAGGTGTTGCCCGCAGCATCTCTATATGTCCACGTAATAGTCGTGCTTGCCGTGATAG
>JAPPDO010000312.1:1823-8386 GCA_028821635.1 Ekhidna sp. | reverse complement strand
ACCAACTTCGTATGGTGGGTTGGTATCGGTCATGCCGGAACTTTGATCTCTGCCGTTTTATTGCTTTTTCGTCAGCGTTGGAGAATGTCTATTAACAGAGCCTCAGAAGCGATGACGATTTTTGCAGTTATCTGCGCCGCAATGTTCCCGGTTCTTCACATGGGTCGTCCGTGGTTAGGCTTTTACTGGGCACTGCCCCTGCCCAACACGTTCGGATCTCTTTGGGTGAATTTTAATTCACCATTGCTTTGGGATGTTTTCGCAATCTCAACCTACTTCTCTGTTTCATTAGTTTTCTGGTACATCGGATTAATTCCGGATTTCGCTACGATTAGAGACAGAGCGACTAATAAAATTTCAAAAATGATTTACGGAGCGTTGAGTTTTGGATGGATAGGCAGTGCCAAGACTTGGGCTCACTATGAAACGGTTTCACTGGTTTTGGCCGGCTTAGCCACCCCATTAGTGCTTTCCGTGCACACCATTGTATCCTTTGATTTTGCTACATCCGTCATCCCCGGCTGGCATACGACTATCTTTCCTCCATATTTTGTGGCAGGGGCTATATTTTCCGGTTTTGCAATGGTGCTAACATTATTGTTAGTGACCAGAAAGGTTTATAAGCTGGAGGATTACATCACGATACAACACATTGAGATGATGAATATTATCATTATTGTGACAGGATCAATTGTAGGTATCGCCTATATCACTGAGTTCTTCATTGCATGGTACTCCGGAGTGGCTGCCGAGCAATATGCATTCATTAATAGAGCAACTGGCCCTTATTGGTGGGCTTATTGGTCCATGATGACTTGTAATGTGATATCGCCTCAGCTATTCTGGTTCAAAAAAATCAGAACTAATCTTGCAGCTACCTTCATTATTTCAATCATTGTCAACATTGGAATGTGGTTTGAGCGATTTGTAATTATTGTCACCTCACTCCACAGAGACTTCTTGCCTTCCAGTTGGGCAATGTTTTATCCAACGCTGTACGATATAGGGGTCTATGTATTCACATTTGGCTTATTCTTCACCGCATTCTTTTTGTTTGCAAAATTCTTCCCAGTAATCAATATGGCCGAGGTGAAAAGTATTATTAAAGCAACCGGAGAAAGAAATAAATAAAATTATGGCTCAAAGAACGAACTATGTACTAGGCGTTTATGATGACGAAGATGTCTTAATGGCGGCTGTAGAGAAAATAAGGAGTGAGGGTATCAAAATAGAAGAAGTATTCACGCCATTTCCTGTTCATGGGCTAGAACATGCTTTAGGATATAAAAGAAGTTGGCTTTCCATTGCAGCCTTCATGTTTGGAATTACCGGCACAATACTGGCACTTATTATGCAGATTGGAATGATGTCAGTGGACTGGCCGATGATTATAGGGGGAAAAGATTTTTTAGCATTCCCCTCATTTGTTCCGGTCATATTTGAATTGACCGTCCTTCTTGCTTCTTTCGGTATGGTAGGTACTTTTCTGGGTATTTCCAATTTAAAACCTTGGGGTAAGCCAAGAATATACGATATTAGAATTACTGATGATAAGCATGTTATGGCGATTGATTTGGAACAAAATAATAAGGCAGAAAAGGAGATCAAAAAAGTATTGCAGGGAAGCGGTGCCGTAGAAGTTAATAACAAACACTTTGAAGAATAATATAATGTATACAAAATATAAATATTCACTTTTTTTAGGTGTTGGAATGCTCTTATCATCATGTGCTGCCGGGCCTGACGATACAGGCTTGGAGTATGCTTCTCAGATGTATCATTCAGTTCCTTATGAGCCTTTGACTCAAATAACAGACGAAGATCGGGGAACTTGGCTAGATTCAAACGATAAAGATGGACACGGAGAATTTTACAATTCTAATCCGTACAACCAATTTGGAATGACTATGCGTAAGCCTGTAGCCAACACCGTAAAAAGAGGAGCATTATTGCAACAAGAGTTTGGATCTGGTGACGAGCAGCTTGCTCTGGCAGCTAAAGCCTTAATAAGCCCCTATGATTCTCTATCGGAAGATGTGTTGAAGCAAGGACAGGCACTTTATGATCGATTCTGTGAACATTGTCACGGAGCAAAAGGAAATGGGGATGGCTTGGTGGCAGAAAAATATGCAGGCGTAGCTAATTTAAACGGTTCTGCCTATCTAAACATTACGGAAGGCCACATTTTTCATGTGATTACTTACGGTAAAGGTTTGATGGGTGCTCATGGATCCCAGATTAGTGCAGAAGACCGCTGGAAGATTGCACGATATGTTAAACAAATGCAAAATTCAAACTAAAAGCCCACTCATGGTAACAGAAGAAAAATTTGATTTTACCAAAACAGCCGGGCAAAGGTTGAGTATTGTCCTAATGATAGGCTTACTTCTTGCCACTCTAGGTTTTTTCACCGCTGGCATGACGGGAGATCATGGAGACACACACGCAGAGACAGATTATACTGAGCATGCCGGTGATGTGTATGATGAAGAGCCTTATGGTGCAGAAAAAAGGGAGTCGCATGCTGATGAAACCCATCAAGAGGAATCCCACAGTCATGGCGAGGGTGGGCATCACAAAGCAAGTTCTGTGAAAAAGCGATTTCTATCCAACCTATGGATTAATAACATATTCTTCGGAGGGCTGGCCATCATTGGAGTGTTCTTCTTTGCTATCCAATATGTAGCACAGGCAGGCTGGTCAGCGGGACTAAAAAGAATTCCACTTGCATTCGGGTCATGGCTGCCTATCGCCTTTTTCTTAATGATCGCCGTCTTCATCTACGGAGGTCATGATCTATTTCATTGGACACACGCCAGCCTCTATGCGGAGGAGGGCGGTGATGAAATCATGAAAGGTAAGGCATCTTATTTCTTCGCCCCTCTGGAAGATGGAGCATTCCCATTTTTTTGGGTAGCTCGAATGGTCATATTCTTTGGGGTCTGGTACTTGTTATTTAGAAAATTGAGATCGCTTGCTTTTTCCGAAGATATTGAAGGCGGAATCACCGCTTGGTACAAGTTGAGAAAAACATCAGCTATTTTCCTAGTCTTTTTTGCAGTATCATCATCAATCGCAGCATGGGACTGGGTGATGTCTATTGACCCGCACTGGTTCAGTACGATGTTTGGCTGGTATGTTTTTGCGAGCTGGTGGGTGGCCGGATTAGCACTTACACTGTTCCTTGTGCTCTTTTTAAGAGATAAAGGATACTTATCAATCGTAAACGAAAATCATATTCATGATTTAGGAAAGTTTGTCTTTGCTTTCTCTATTTTTTGGACGTATATATGGTTTTCTCAATTCTTACTCGTTTATTACGCCCACATTCCGGAGGAGACCATTTACTTCATGGAAAGATGGAAAAGTGACCATTACGCTCCCGTCTTTTTTATTAATCTGATCATAAACTTCTTTCTTCCATTCTTGTTATTAATGACAAGAGATTCAAAAAGACATTCAAGAATTTTGAAAGTGGTGACCGCAATAGTTGTATTTGGACACTGGATTGACTTTTATTTAATGATCTCTCCCGGAACAGTAGGAGAGAACGGAGGGTTTGGATTTATGGAATTAGGATTTATCTTAATCTATCTAAGTGCATTTTTATATGTGATGTTTAATGCATTATCAAAAATGCCGCTTTTTGCAAAAAATCACCCTATGTTGAAAGAAAGTTTACATTATCACATTTAACTTATTGAAGATAAGGATATGCTTACCATAGTAGTTGTATTAGCTGTTGTATTGATCTTAGCAGTTTTATTTACTGCGTACCGAATCACTACATTAGTAGATGTTGTAAAAAAGAAGAAGAATGAAGGGTACTCTCCGGTATCTAAAAATAACGGGTTACAAGGAGTTTATCTGGTGATATTTCTGATCACAGGAGTAGCTCTGTTTTTCTACTTCTCAATCACCGAATCCGATGTTTACAATCTGCCTATTGCTTCCGAGCATGGTGTTATTGTAGAGAATTTATTCAGTATCACCATGTGGGTCACGGTGTTTGTCTTCATTGTAACTCAAGTATTTCTGTTTGGCTTTGGATGGAAATACCGATACAAGAAAGAAAATAAGGCTGCTTACTACCCCCATAACAATACTTTAGAGGTTGTCTGGACATTTGTGCCCGCTCTTGTTTTAGCATGGTTGATTATTTCAGGTTTGAAGCAGTGGAATAACATTACCGGACCAGTTCCTGAAGGGGCTGAAGTTGTTGAGGTCATGGGTTATCAATACGCATGGGCTTTCAGATACCCCGGTAAGGATAAGGAGCTTGGTAATTATAACTTCAGAATGATTGACGCTATCAATGCAGTGGGTATTGACATGGGTGATCAAAATGGATATGATGATTTCATGGCTACCCAACTTGTTATCCCAAAAGGGAAACCAGTTCATCTTCAGATAAGGGGTAGAGATGTTATCCACAGTGTATATAACCCCCATTTTAGGATTCAGATGAATGCTGTTCCGGGAATGCCTACACGATTCTGGTTCACCCCGACAGTGTCCACAGCAGAAATGAGAGAGCAGACAAAAAATCCGGATTTCAATTATGAATTAGTGTGTAATAAAATTTGTGGTAAAGGCCATTACAGCATGAGGGGGATTGTAACAGTATTAGAACAGGATGAATACAATACTTGGTATCAAGAAAATCAACAGAATACTTTTCTGAAACAAAATCCCGGCTATCTAAGCAAAGTGCCGGAAAACCTCAAAGAGGCTGCAAGAATTGCTTCCGGAATTGAAAACATTAAACAAAAACAACAAGTTACTTCTATATTAAGCGGTTTTAAATAAATTATTCATGTCAGCAACAGATATACAAACACAGGAAAACTTAGTGCATCAAGATGGTCACCATGATGAGCATCCTGAGCAAGGTTTTGTTAGTAAATATATTTTTTCTACCGATCACAAGACAATAGCAAAACAATTTCTCATTACAGGGATTCTCTGGGCATTGATTGGCGGTGCCTTATCGCTCATCTTTAGGTTGCAGTTAGGATTCCCGGAAATGAGCTTGGAGTGGCTAAAACCACTTTTAGGTCAATGGATTACGGATTCGGGCAAATTAGATGCTGAGTTTTATTTAGCACTTGTAACAATGCACGGCACCATCATGGTATTCTTTGTACTGACTGCTGGGCTTAGTGGTACATTCTCTAACCTATTGATTCCTCTTCAAATTGGAGCAAGAGATATGGCTTCAGGGTTCATGAATATGCTTTCTTACTGGTTCTTCTTCGTATCTAGTGTGGTCATGTTCATCTCTTTATTTATTGAAACAGGACCCGCCGCCGGTGGCTGGACAGTTTATCCCCCATTAAGTGCATTACCACAAGCTATTCAGGGTTCAGGGCTTGGTATGACGCTCTGGTTGATATCAATGGCGTTATTTATTGCTTCTACATTACTAGGTGGTATCAACTACATTACTACAGTAATTAACCTGCGTACAAATGGAATGTCCTTCTCCAGGCTTCCGCTAACAATTTGGGCATTTTTTATTACTGCAATTATAGGTTTACTTTCATTCCCCGTCCTACTCTCCGCAGCTTTATTGTTGATTTTTGACCGTTCCTTTGGGACAAGTTTCTATCTATCAGAAATATTCATTGCAGGAGAAGCACTTCCAAATGTTGGGGGCAGTCCAATTCTTTATCAACATTTATTTTGGTTTTTAGGACATCCCGAAGTGTATATTGTGCTGCTTCCAGCACTTGGAATAACATCAGAAATTATTGCGACGAACTCAAGAAAGCCAATTTTTGGATATAAAGCGATGATCGGGTCTATGTTAGGAATCGGATTTCTTTCATTCATTGTTTGGGCGCACCACATGTTCGTTACAGGAATGAATCCTTTCTTAGGATCAGTATTTACTATATTAACATTGGTCATTGCGGTGCCTTCCGCCATCAAAGCCTTTAACTATATCACGACGCTTTGGAAGGGTAACATCGTATTTACCCCTGCCATGCTCTTTTCTATTGGTTTGGTATCTTTTTTTATCTCCGGTGGATTAACAGGCATTTTTCTTGGAAATTCTGTTTTGGACATCAACCTACATGATACCTATTTCGTTGTGGCACATTTTCACCTGGTGATGGGTAGTGCATCGTTCTTCGGACTACTAGCCGGAGTGTATCATTGGTTTCCTAAGATGTTTGGCAGGATGATGGATGACAGACTTGGGAAAGTCCACTTTTGGTTATCTTTTGTAGGGATTTATCTTGTGTTTTTCCCACTTCATTATATCGGGATTGCCGGATTCCCAAGAAGATATTATTCATTCACTTCCTTTGAAACGTTCAATATTTACGCAGATTTGAATGCGTTGGTGAGTGTAGCCGCTATTTTGACATTCGCAGCTCAGTTTATCTTCTTATTCAACTTTTTCTACAGCATCTTCAGAGGGAAACTAGCTCCCAAGAATCCTTGGAAATCAAATACGCTGGAATGGACTACCCCAAGAAATCCCGGACATGGAAACTGGCCCGGAGTTATTCCGAGTGTTTACAGATGGCCGTATGACTACAGCAAGCCCGGTG
>JAPPDO010000312.1:0-1813 GCA_028821635.1 Ekhidna sp. | reverse complement strand
TCAGAAGATGATTTGATACCTCAGACTGTACTTTATTGTCGCACTCCGGAGTCTAACCTTGAGCATGAAAAAGAAGGTGCCGAGCGTGAAGTGCTGATGGAGGTGAAAAAGTGAATGCTCAAAAAAAGCTATTTCTTAAAAATTAATAGCATTACCACAGGATCGGTTATTCTACTGATCTTTGTGGGTAGTGTTGTCAGGACATTAGGTGCAGGAATGGGCTGTCCAGATTGGCCAAAGTGTTTCGGAGAGTATGTCCCTCCGACATCTTCAGATCAACTTCCTGACGATTACCTTGAAATATTTCGAGAGCAACGGATTAAGAAGAATATCCGTTTAGCAAAAGTATTTGCTAGCTTGGGTTATGATCGATTAGCTCAGAAAATCACAAATGAACCTACTATTTCTGAGGGAGAGGAGTTTAATGCAACAAAAGCATGGGTGGAGTATATTAATCGTTTGATTGGTGTACTGGTTGGTTTATTTATCTTTTTGAATCTTATTTTTTCATTTGCTTACCGTAGGGATAAGCGATGGATTCCGATCGGGGCATTCCTCATTTGTATTTTAACCGGATTTCAGGGATGGGTAGGGGCTTTGGTTGTTTCAACAAACCTATTACACGAATTCATAACGTTTCACATGCTTTTAGCACTGCTTATTCTGGTTTTATTGATTTGGAATCATGTAATGGCTAAAGATATCAAAAGAATAAATAACTCTGTCGTCTTTTCAATTTCAATAATTATGCTTGTACTATTATTAGTTCAAATAATTTTAGGAACAGAAGTAAGAGGTATTATCGATGATTTAATCGCTGACGGAACGCCAAGAATCCAATGGGTCAGTTTTTTAGATGTCAATTTATTCTACATACACAGATCCTCTTCCTGGCTGATACTGGCCGGAGCAGTTAGTTTGTTTTATTTTATCAAGAAAGTAAAACAAGTTCAACTAAAACAGTGTTCATTGCTTATCATAAGTTTAGTCATAATCGGGATGATTTTAGGAATTGGAATGACCAAATTCAGCTTTCAGGAATGGATGCAGCCACTTCATTTAGCTGTCGCAACAGGACTTTTTGGGCTGCTTTTCTATGTAAATCTACGTTTTAAATTCGGCTCATGAGTCTTAGCATCCCAAATACCGACGTTTCTGTAGTTCAAAAAGTCAGACTTTTTTATGATCTGCTCAAACCCCGACTTTCTTTTCTAGTCGTTTTCTCATCCGGTTTCGGTTACATGTTAGCTTCTCCATTAGTTAATGACTGGCTCAACCTTGCTTTATTTCTTATTGCTGGCTTTTTGACATCCGGTGCATCGGTTACTATTAACCAAATCATTGAAAGGGATTATGACGGGATGATGAAGCGCACGATGAACCGTCCGCTTCCTTCCAATAAATTATCAAAAGAAGAGGCACTTTTTTTTAGTATTGTTACGGGAACCACTGGATTAGTACTCATGATTTTGTTCACTAATGCCATGGCTGCGCTTCTTGCTGTAATCTCATTGGTGCTGTATGCTTTTGTGTATACTCCCCTGAAACGAGTGGGTTCAATTGCAGTATTTGTAGGCGCAATACCGGGGGCTTTACCGCCTCTCATCGGCTGGGTTGCCGCTTCTAATGTGATTTCCTATGAAGCAATAATTATTTTTAGTATTCAATTTATATGGCAGTTTCCTCACTTTTGGGCTATTGCCTGGGTTTTGAATGAGGACTACAAAAAAGTTGGGTTCAAGCTATTGCCCGGCGGAGGGGGAAAAGATTTAAACACAGCTATCAATATCATGGTTTACACACTGTTTTTGAT
>JAPPDO010000330.1 GCA_028821635.1 Ekhidna sp. | reverse complement strand
ATGATAGCTAGAATGCTGAATGATCTACATTCATAGCTTTTCAAGGAATTTGATTAGTTTGAACTTTTAATTTAGTCAGATTATTAAAGTTTGTAGCCTCGATACCATAGACTTTGCTTGCCGTTCACACACTTTTTTAACTATTAGTTTCATTAATTTATTCAGGATACCCGTCTCTATTATCAGCTAATTTTAATAGCTTTTTTTCGTATGCTTTAAAATTATTGTAACTCACTGATATTCTTTTTTCACCTATATTTATAATTATTTTTTTTACTGGCTTTTATTAAAAAGAATCTTGCAAATGACGGTAAGAAAACCCTTCAATCTTCAAAAGTGGATAGCAGAAAACAAGGATATGTTAAAACCACCGGTTAGTAATAAAAATCTATACGTTGATGCCAGTGATTATATCGTCATGATTGTTGGTGGTCCCAACGCTCGTAGGGATTATCATTACAACGAAACTGAAGAACTTTTCTATCAATTACAAGGAAGTATAGAGGTGGCGATTCAAGAGGACGGGAAGGCATTGAAAATTCCAATAAAGGAAGGAGAGATGTATTTGCATCCTGCTAAAGTCCCGCACTCTCCCGCACGACCTCAAAATACCGTGGGGCTGGTAATCGAAAGAAAAAGAGAACCTCATCATAAAGACGGACTTCTCTGGTTCTGCGACAGATGCAAC
This sequence comes from Ekhidna sp., assembly GCA_028821635.1. Taxonomy (GTDB): domain Bacteria; phylum Bacteroidota; class Bacteroidia; order Cytophagales; family Cyclobacteriaceae; genus Ekhidna. The sequence goes on along the minus strand of JAPPDO010000330.1, from coordinate 7,704 downwards.
AACAAACTTCATGAAACCTATTTTCATCTTACCAACATAGAAAAAGACTTTCTCCCCAGATTTAAGGAGTTTTTCAATTCTGAAGAATTAAGAACCTGCGATAATTGCGGTCAGATCATGGAAAAGGATGCCAACTATACAGACTAGCAAATTGAATGATCTTAAAGAAAAGGCAAAAAAACTTGATGAGACTGACGTTTTAGCCCAGTATAGAAATCAATTTCATCTGCCACAAAAAGAGGGAAAGCCATGTATCTATTTTTGTGGCAACTCTCTCGGACTTCAACCTAAATCAACCCAAACATTTATTGAACATGAGTTAGAAAAATGGAGAAATAAGGGGGTTGAAGGTCATTTTACCGGTGAGAAACCATGGGTAGCTTATCATACAAATTCTAAATCATCTCTATCCCAAATTCTTGGTGCTAAGCAGCATGAGGTAGTAGCAATGAATAACCTTACCTCCAACCTTCATCTGGCCATGGCTAGCTTTTATCAACCTCAAGGCCGCAGAAGCAAAGTGCTGATAGAAAAGGGAGCGTTTCCTTCAGATTTTTATGCTGTTTATTCTCAAATTGAAACTAAAGGTCTAGACCCGAAAAAATATCTTGTTGAGTTAGAATCAAGCGATGGCTCGGAATATCTCCCGAACTCCGAAGTTGTACACAAGATTCATGAATTGAGTAATGAACTGGCACTAGTCATCTTTCCCGGCGTTCAGTATTACTCCGGCCAGTTTTTTGACATCAAGTCTATCACAAAAGCTGCTCATGAAGTTGGAGCCTATGCGGGATTTGACCTTGCCCATACGATTGGTAACATCCCGCTGAGTCTTCATGATGATGAGGTAGACTTTGCTGTTTGGTGTACCTACAAATATTTAAACTCAGGTCCCGGCGGAGTTGGAGGATTATTTATTCATGAAAAACATGGGAAAAACAAGTCGTTGAGCCGACTCTCAGGATGGTGGGGTCACGATGCAAAAGCACGCTTCAAAATGGACAATCAAATTAACCCTATTCCTAATGTAGACGGTTGGCAGCTCAGCAATGTAAACATTATTTCCCACGCCGCTCATTTGGCTTCGCTGCAAATCTTTGATGAGGCAGGAATGTTGCATTTAAGGAGGAAGAGTACTCTGTTGACTAACCTGCTTGAAGAGTCGATTCGCTCATCCGGAGTGCTATCAGAGAATATCAGGATAATCACTCCCTCTAACCCAAATGAAAGAGGATGTCAGCTTTCACTTTTCCTGACCAATCATGGAAAAGAAGTTTTTAATAAAATAGTTAAGCAAGGAGTCGTTTTAGATTGGCGCGAACCGAATGTGATCCGTGTAGCTCCGGTGCCCCTTTACAATACATTTTCAGAAATAGTTGCGTTTACTGAAATCTTAGAAGAAGCAATAAAATGACTGATAAAATAGGTATCGTTGGAGCCGGCCTCGTTGGCTCATTATTGGGGATCAGCCTAAAACAAAAAGGATTTGATATTTCTCTCTTCGAAAAGCGAAAAGACCCCAGAAAAACCAAAATTCATGAAGGTCGCTCCATCAACCTTGCTTTGAGTCGAAGAGGGATTCTTGCACTTCAAGCCGTTAATATTTTTGATAAAATTGAGCCTCTCCTCATCCCAATGAAAGGGAGAATGGTGCATGATGTAAAAGGAGAACTCACATTTCAACCCTATGGAAATGAAGGCCAGCACATCAACTCAGTTTCAAGAGGGAGACTAAATCAAACTCTCATAGAGGAACTCGAAAAATCAGGGGTTCTTATAAACTTTGAGCATAAGTGTGAACGAGTAAATTTTGAAGATAGCACACTGGAATTTCTTCATGGTAAGAAAGAAAAATTTGATGCTATTCTCGGAACGGACGGTGCTTTTTCTGTCGTCAGAAAACAAATGCAACAGTTAGATCGGTTTAGTTTTTCGCAACATTACATTGATCATGGATACAAAGAGCTGAATATGCCGCCATTAAATGATGATTTTGCCATGAAGCCAAATTATCTACATATCTGGCCTCGTGGCAGTTTTATGCTAATAGCACTGCCTAATCAAGATAAAACATTTACTTGTACCTTATTCTTCCCCTTTGAGGGGGACATTTCATTTAATTCATTGATTGATAAAGATGGCATCCTGTCATTTTTTGATAGTTATTTCCCCGATGTACTATCCCTCATTCCTGATCTGGAAGAACAATATCAGAAAAACCCTGCCTCTTCGCTGATGACCATAAAAAGTTGTCCGTGGCACAAAAACAGAACACTACTGCTTGGTGATGCTTCTCATGCGATTGTTCCGTTTTATGGTCAGGGTATGAATGCTGGCTTTGAAGATGTTCGGCTTTTCGTGGAAATGGCAGAAAAAATGAATTGGGAATGGCAGAGTATACCTCCGGCGTTCTCCTCGGCTAGGAAACCGGATGCGGATGCTATCGCTGAGCTAGCCCTTAACAACTTTATTGAAATGAGAGATCACGTGGGAGAAGCCGATTTTCTAAAAAGAAAAGAACTTGAGGCCAAACTACAGGATGCTCACCCCGAGGAGTGGATTCCGCTTTATAGTATGGTCACTTTCTCAGATTTATCTTATTCTGAAGCACTTAGACTAGGTAAAATTCAGCAAAAAGTATTGGATGGATTCTTGGATGAAGGTTCAGATAAATGTAGCTATGACAAAATTATAGACCGATTTAATACACTGAAGAAGCGTGAGTCCAATATAAATTTCCCTTCGAGATAGGCAAAATGAGTTGTTTTTGTATCCTGAGCGTTCATTTTGAGAGACTATCCCGCTCTAAAATAAGATGAACGTATCCGCATAAAATAGATCGTACCTTTGAGAGCATGAAGAAGTGGTTTGGCTCAGGTCACTTGAAGGTATGTGGGATTAGCAAAGACACATGCCCACCACGTGTTAGAAGTCATCACCCATAATCTGAAGCCCGGTTCAGGTTCAGTGGTGGTACGGGGGAAGATGTGTCTAATCATGATATGGGGCAGTAAAGCAGGCTTAAAACGAGAGATTTAATCAGGCTATATAGTAAGAAATATGGTGGATAAGGGTTAAATTTTAAGAGGTAGTCAAAACACCAGAATACAAAAAATTAGATTATTTATAATAGAGGTCTCGGTCTGTACTTCGTGCAGTTGCCGGATGGGCGTTTGTTGAAATTTGTGAAGGAGTAAGAAATTTTCATCGTGCTTTAATGCCCATTCCTCAATGACTAATCAATGTATATTTAAACTAACGGAGACAAATGGAGGAGTTCTTAATGCCATCAATAAAATTTCTGAATAAACGGATGAGACTCCGTATGATACAGGACATTTAAATATCATGAATGATGCATCAAAATAATGAAACACAAGATTTTATTCGACTTTTTTCATTATTTTTGAACACAAGAAAGAAATAAGGGTTATAATTGAGCATATTTTAACAAAATTTACATTTTAATGAACACAACACTCTTAGCCGACATTGTGGAGATCTCAAAAGATGATCCCGTTGCATTTACGTTTTTTACAGGCTATATGGTCATGTTTGCTGCATCTGTCTTCTTCTTTGAAAGAAGTAGAGTAGATGGAAAATGGAAGACCTCACTTTTAGTGTCGGGTCTTATCACAGGTATTGCCGCTGTGCACTACTATTACATGAGAGATTATTATGCGTCTACCGGTACTAATCCCACTGCACTCCGATACATTGACTGGACCCTGACGGTTCCGTTGATGTGCGTTGAGTTTTACTTACTCACTAAACCTGCCGGTGCTAAGGTTGGTTTAATGTGGAAGTTGATCGTAGCGTCTGCTTGGATGTTAGTAGCAGGTTACATTGGGGAAGCATTCACTGACGGGACAACGGGATATTCTGTTACATGGGGTGTCTTATCAACCATTGGATATGTTTACATCCTGTATACTGCCTGGTTTGGAGAAGTTAAACAACTGGGAGATGCGTCTGGAAATCCTACCATAGTAAGAGGAATCAAGACACTGGCATGGTTTGTACTGGTTGGTTGGGCTATTTACCCAATAGGATACATGTGTATGCCTGGTGGTTGGTTGAATGTAGGTTTGGGATGGAATAGTTCCAATGTAGACCTCTTTTACAATATTGCTGATGCTATCAACAAAATTGGTTTTGGTCTCGTAGTTTACAACATTGCTGTTTCAGATAAGCAGCCACAAACGGCAACTGCATAATTTAAACATATACAAAAAGAAAGGAGTTCTTACACAAGAGCTCCTTTTTTATTATGTTCATTTTCCAACTTGCCGTACTTTTTGTTTTGATTATCATAGGTTTATTTTCAGAACCTGAGAGGGGGAGTATTTTAGATCTCATCTGTATCATTTTAATATTAGTGTTTGGAGTTCCTCACGGTGCACTGGATCATAAAATTCATTTAACAGTAAATCAAAACACATCGCTAAAAGCATTCTTGTTCAAGTATCTTCTTGTAGGAGGATTTTATGCAATTTGGTGGATTTTACATCCCAAGAGTGCGATTTGGTTTTTTATTTTGATTTCCTCTTATCATTTCGGTCAGGAGACATTTGAAAGTTACAACCTAAAAGCCGGATGGGTAGGTAGATTTCTTACGGGAGGATTTCTTGTTATTGGCAGTTTGTTGTTTCATTATGAAGAGACTATTCAGTTTATTACAACAATTGGGTCGGGGATAATTCCATTTATACAGACTGATACTTCCATTTTTATCGCACTGCTGCTAACCCTCATCAACCTCACTTTTTTAGCTATCTTATTTTTTAAAACTTCAGAAAAAGAAAAATATATCAAACTTATTCTATTCTGTGCATTGTATGTTTTGATTAATATCAACTATAGTCTGCTTGTATCTTTTACGATCTACTTCATCTTTTTTCACTCTTTAAATGCCTTTAAACATCAGTACGAATGGTTAAAAAAGCAGTATTCCTCTTACAATATAAGAAAATTTTTTGCCAATTTATCAGGCTTTAGTCTACTGGCAATCATTGGAATTGTTCTGATTCTTTTATTATTTAATCTTGAGAGTATGCCCAAGATGATTACCTACTTTTTCATGCTTATTTCTATCATCACATTGCCGCACGTAATCACTTTTGACGAGTTTTATAGGAAAAGAAGTGATGTTAACCAGAATTACTAATACAAACCAAATACTCGGAATCAACTAACTAATAGGATACTTTGTAAAATATCTAAGATTTCCCACTGTTTGAGGATTTTGCATATAATCCTAACAAGAGAGTGTTATAACTTAAAAGCATAAGCTATAACCTTGCTGTCGGATGACATTGATAAAGTCTACCGTTTGGGTAAATGCCAAAAAGGGCAGTCAGCACATTCGGGGACTCTATTATTTAAGACACTTTTAATAAGCATCTAGTAAGATTTAAATGACATAGATGTAGAGGACATGGTGAATTAAAATCGATCGGTGATGCTTTTTTGTCATTTAAGGTTAGAGAATGAGGCTGCCCAACCATCGTGTATCAAGCGGATTTAGGAGTATGCTAAATACGTTCATCAGCCAACAGCGGTATCAAGTAGAGGGCACCTTTGTGAGCATGAAGAGATAGTTTAGTTCATGCGCTTTAAAGTATGTAGGTCTAATAGTACAGGAGAGGTCCGTTTAATGATGAAGTAAGGCAGTGAAAAGGGGATAAAATGAGGGATCTCAACAGTATATTTAGTGAAGGAGGGTCAAGTTTTAAGAGGTAGTCAAAACATTAGAGGACAAAGAAAAAAATTAGGTTATTTATGCAAAGGTCTCGGCTTTTTAAAAGTCAGAATAAAAAAACGAAAAAAAAATTTGCATCTTTAACTAATTGTTTATCTCTATATCATAAAATGTAAAAATGTGAAAACAAAATTGAATAATAAAACCGTAAAAACATTGATTAAAAAAACCAGACTATGATTGAATTTACCCCCCCCCCCCCCCCATATATTAAATGTTAAGGGATCACTCAATATTTATAAAAGTCTAGCCTTTTATTTGTTATGGCTGAAACGGAATTTGGCACAAAGCTCAATACACATAATCGTCTCCAGCTCAGTTACCACTCTTGACGCTAACGGTTGCATTTCCGCACAGATTCCTATTAAACTTTATCAAGTTCTAGGTATGCCACAGTATCAAGATCTCTAAACGCCATTGATGTGCCCCTGATCATCCCCTGCACCAAAATCACCACCACAGACTGGAGCCTCTCCTCTAAGACCGGTGCTACTCTTAACACCTGTATTACTTTAGTTAATGAAACCACTAGCACGCCGGTTTTGGGCTTCTCGGGAGCTGGTGCACAGACCGCTACCCTACTACTCACTGCTGTTGCCGATAACGCCACCGAAAGAGGCTGCTCCGAAACACTCACCCTCGCACTCGGGCCAGTTGGAGCAGGAACTAATGGCTTTGACCTGGAAAGACGCATGACCAACGGCGGCGGTGGAGCCGACCCCGACCACACCAAAAAAACCTTCTCGATCACTATCAACACAACGTGACCGCTCCCGTGCCTGTCGAACGGTCGCTAATGGCTATCACCGAGCAATGTGAACTCAAAAAAGCAGACCTGCCTGCCCCCTACTGCTACGGACAATCAAATGGGAACGGTCAGAGTCACCAACAACGCGCCAACTTCCCTATTACGTCCGCAGCCACGACCACATAGACGTAAAGGATGCAACAGGAAATACCACTACGCAGACATAAGAGGTGATCTGCCCTTTGAGTACAGCAAACGATGTAGTGGAAACAGTCATCTTCCCGAACCCTCAAGGCCACTATCTGGAAGTGCGGTCTGCGGTCGGGGCGATGTTCAAAATATTGAGCCTAAGCGGGAGGTCATTATTGGGGGGAACTACTAAGACAAGGTTAGACATCCCCTCCCTGAAAAGTGGCCTGTATCTATTGCAATTGCCGAATGGGCATCTGCTGAAGTTTGTTAGGCAGTGAGTAAAACTTTGCAAGCCTTTGAGACCTACAGGGTTTTACTATGTATCCTCCCTCAAAGTGACTAGACAATCGAGACCTTTACATAAACAGTATAATTATTGTCTTCTGGCGTTTTGATTACCGCTCAAAATCTGATCGCCATCCATCCAATTTTTGACCCTCTTTCACCGCTCCATTTCATTACTAAACGCACTTCTTCCGTACTACTACCACTAAGCCCAGACTGCGCTTCAGATTAGGTATGATGTCTCTAATACATGTTGAGTATGTATCTTTGCTATGCTCACATATGCTACATCTACCTGAACTAAACCACTGTTTTATATTGCCAAAGCGCACTCAACTTTGGACTGTTGTTGGCTAATGAACGTGTTTAGTGAACTCTTAAAGCGGCTTAATACCCTATGATCAGGTAGCTAATCTGCTAAGTTTAAATGACAAAAAAGCATCACTGAGAGGTTTTCATTCAACATATCCTCTATATCCTTATCACTTAAATCGAACCAGATGCCTATCAAAAGCATTTTAAATAAAAGAAGTTCTGGGTAGGCTGACTGCCCTTTTTGGCATTTACCCCAACTATAAACCTTGTTAATATCATTTGATAGCGAGATCTAGTTTATCAGAGTGTTGACTGCTTTGAAGAGGGTGCTTTTACATGTGCGACGGCTGACGGCTGCATCACTAAAGCTGGCGTAGAGTGGACTTATTTTGTAGCCCACATC
>JAPPDO010000064.1 GCA_028821635.1 Ekhidna sp. | reverse complement strand
GGGACAGTAGCAGCCTCAGATGCCGACGGCAACGCGCTGACCTTCACTATCACCGCAGGCAATACCATCGGTGATGGCGGCGAGGTGTTTGCACTCAATGAAACTACCGGTGCGCTCACGGTGAAAACGGCAGCACCGCTAGACTATGAAACAGTGGCGAACAGGACGTTTACCCTGACCGTGCGGGTCTCCGACGGAACCCTGTCCGAAACGGCAGACTTCATCGTGAATGTGACCAATGTGAATGACAACGCACCGACGATAGTAGCACAGACCTTCTCGGTTGCGGAGAGTGCAGCGGTGGGGACAGTGGTCGGGACAGTAGCAGCCTCAGATGCCGACGGCAACGCGCTGACCTTCACTATCACCGCAGGCAATACCATCGGTGATGGCGGCGAGGTGTTTGCACTCAATGAAACTACCGGTGCGCTCACGGTGAAAACGGCAGCACCGCTAGACTATGAAACAGTGGCGAACAGGACGTTTACCCTGACCGTGCGGGTCTCCGACGGAACCCTGTCCGAAACGGCAGACTTCATCGTCAATGTGACCGATGTGGCAAGAGGGGCTCATCTGTCGGCACGGGACATCAATACCCTCAAGGATGCAGGCAATAACAATCCCGTCGGTCTCTGGTCGGATGGAATAACCTTATGGGTCTTAGAAGCTACTACTAGTGAAGATAAAGTCTATGCCTACACATTGGCGGACGGGACACGTAATACCGGCAAAGACATCAATACCCTCGAGGATGCAGGCAATAACCATCCCGCCGGCCTCTGGTCGGACGGCACCACCCTGTGGGTCAGCGATATTATCGATGACAAAGTCTACGCCTACACATTGGCGGACGGGGCACGGGATACCGCCAAAGACATCAAGGCCGATACCCTCAAAGCTGCGGGAAATGAAATTCCCTATGGTCTCTGGTCGGACGGCACTACTCTGTGGGTCAGCGATTTTTCTGATGGCAAAGTCTATGCCTACACGCTGGCGACAGGGGCACGGAATACCGGCAAAGAGTTTGACCTTGCTGATGACAATGACGAACCTTTCAGCCTCTGGTCGGACGGCACCACCCTATGGGTCAGTGAGAATAGTACTGATAAAGTATATGCCTACACGTTGGCGGACGGGACACGTAATACCGGCAAAGACATCAATATCCTCAATGATCGTACTAAGAATTCCGTTGGTCTCTGGTCGGACGGAATCACCTTATGGGTCGGAGATAATGTCGGCGATAAGATTTATGCTTATTTTTTAGATAATTGAGTGGGGAGATGTGATGAAGGAAGAGGATAGGGAAGCTACGTTAAATCTTATGAGGTTTTATCACAAAACAAGCCGGGAATGGGCTGCAAGACCTTTTTGTAGAATGAAAAAGTATTTTTAACAAATACGCAAATAACATGAAGCAATCACAAATCAATCGTCTGGAGATGTAGCAGACCACGCTTGACTATCCGGACGCACATAATGCGGTCTAGGATGCGGTACCCATCATCGGGAAGTACAGAAATGCGCTTTCAGCGATCAATAAGCAACAATAACCAATGACCGGCCCCTGTAAAGCCGCTCCACAGTCAAGTGTAGCGGCAGATTACACTTGGAGGGCAACATTAGAGACGGAATCCCACAGGCTCGCCACTCTATAATTCGGCCTGAAACACCATAAAAAGTAGAGCAGCCAGGACTCCGCCTGTAATTGGCCCAACCACCGGAATCCATGCGTAACTCCCGTTGCTGTCTCGCTTTCCGGAGATTGGCGCAATAGCATGAAAAATTCTTGGGCCTAAATCCCTTGCAGGATTGATAGCATATCCTGTGGAACCCCCCAAACCCATACCAATTACCATCACTAAAAGACCCGTCGGCAGCACACTCAAGGAGCCTAGTCCGTCGTCCTCCACCAAAAAAAAGATTGAGAAGACCGGGATAAATGTTCCAAAAAGTTCGGAGATAAAATTGTCAAATGTACTTGGAATGGCGGGGCCGGTACTAAATGCACCAAGTTTGGCCTCTGCATCTCTCGTCGCCTTAAAATGTAGACGATACTGAGGGTAAGCTCCCCATGCACGCCTAGAAAAGCACCCAGCAACGGCATACCAATGTATCCGGGAGCCATACTCCATGAAAACTCCCCTGCCACCGCAAGACCTATCGTAACGGCGGGATTAATATGAGCACCGCTGGATGATCCGGTAATAAAAATAGCCGTAAAAACAGCAAGACCCCAGCCCATAGAGGTGAGCATCCAGCCGGAACTATTTCCATACGTATCTTTCAGTGAAATATTGGCATTAATTCCGTTGCCGAGAAACATTAAAATGAAAGTGCCAATCAGTTCGCCTAGGTAAGGATTCATCGTATCGTAACGTTAAAGCTGAAAAAGTAGCAAAATGAACAAGAACTGCACTATTATGACTTGCGTGAAATTCCTTTTAGCAATTAGGTGGTATTGATATAATTGCCTAAAATCCTGAAAAACCGCCCTTTTTCGCTTCGTTATAAAATACTTATCTTTGCTTGCCTTTCCGAGAGGCTTCGTCAACCTAAACCAACTATAAAATGCCACAAGATTTTTTCGGAATTGAACGAGAACTTCCCTCTCAACTTGGGAACTATAAATATTTTAGTTTAAGTGATTTAGCAAAAGAAGCACCGGAAATCAAAAAACTTCCTTATTCGATAAGGATTCTTCTTGAAAATGTAATCAGAAACTACGATGCGTTTGCAGTAACAGAAGAACATTTGAATACCATACTGAATTGGGGAGATACCGCAGGAAAGAAGGACATTCCTTACTCACCTGCCAGGGTATTAATGCAGGATTTCACTGGGGTCCCTGCCGTGGTTGACATTGCCTCTATTCGAGCCGAAGTAGCAAGAAAAGGACAGGATACTTCCAGAACTAACCCCGTGGTTCCGGCAGATATGGTCATTGATCACTCCGTAGTGGTTGATCACTTTGGTAAGGCAGATGCTTATGAGAAAAACGTAAATCTGGAATACGAAAGAAATGAAGAAAGGTACAAGCTGTTAAAGTGGAGCCAGCAGGCATTTGCCAACTTTAGTGTTGTCCCTCCGGGCATGGGTATCTGCCACCAAGTGAATCTTGAGTACCTAGCGAAAGTTGTAATCAAGAGGGACGGGTATTTATTCCCCGACACACTCGTTGGGACGGATTCTCACACACCGATGGTGAACGGTATTGGTGTTCTTGGCTGGGGCGTAGGAGGGATTGAAGCAGAGGCCGCCATGCTCGGGCAGCCCATCTACATGATTCTTCCCCAAGTAATCGGATTGAAAATCACAGGTAAAATGGTTGAAGGAACCACCTCTACCGACCTCGTGCTCACAATTACCCGGCTGTTAAGGGACTATGGCGTGGTTGGAAAATTTGTCGAAGTATTCGGCCCCGGCCTGGCTAACCTAGCCGTTACAGACAGAGCAACGATTGCTAACATGTCTCCCGAATTTGGATGTACTGACACACACTGGCCGGTAGATAGCCAAACATTGGATTATATGAGAAAGACAAGCAGAAATGCAAACCATATTGCTTTGGTTGAAGCATACGCAAAAGCAAATCTGCTCTGGCGGGATGACCATGCCGAGATTAAATATACCGACGTAATTGAATTAGACCTTGAAACCATAGAACCAACGATTTCAGGCCCGAAAAGACCTCAGGACAAAATTTTACTGAGAGAGGCTAAGCCACAAATTGAAAAACTTCTAGCCGAGCACAGCTCAAAGAGACAAAGTATTGAGGTTTCCACTAAAGATCATGGAAACTTCACGCTTGACGAGGCTTCGGTGGTCATTGCAGCGATTACTTCTTGTACAAATACGTCAAATCCAAGTGTGATGCTGGGGGCAGGTCTTGTAGCAAAAAAAGCACTGGAAAAGGGACTACAGGTAAAACCATGGGTAAAAACATCGTTAGCTCCGGGTTCGAGGGTAGTGACGGAGTACCTGGAAAAGTCCGGGCTGTTGAAAGACCTTGAAGCACTAAAATTTTACGTTGTTGGATATGGATGCACTACGTGTATCGGCAATTCGGGAGATATGATCGAAGAGGTGCAGAAGGCAGTCATTGAAAATGATATGGTCGTTTGTTCTGCTTTGTCAGGAAACAGAAACTTTGAAGCTAGAATCCATCCGAATATTAAAATGAATTTCTTGGCTTCCCCGATGCTCGTTGTAGCCTATGCGTTGGCAGGTACGATGGATTTTGATATGAATCATGATGCCTTGGGTAATGGAAAAGACGGCAAGCCGATCTATCTGAAGGACATCTGGCCCTCTTCAGCGGAGATTGAAAGAGTAATGAGCAAAGTAGTCACTCCCGAAGATTACGCAAAAACTTATGCGACCGCTTTTGGTGGAGATGACACTTGGAAAAAGTTAAATGCACCTACAGGAAAGATATATGACTGGGATGCAAAATCTACTTACATCCGGGAGGCCCCCTTCTTCAAGGACATCTCTGAAATTGTGCCTGAACCTGAAAACATCAAAGGAGCAAGAGTACTGCTTCAACTAGGCGACATGGTCACGACGGATCACATCTCTCCAGCGGGCAAATTCCTGCCTGAACATCCTGCGGGGCAGTATTTGGTTGAAAATAATGTTGAAAAAAAGGATTTTAACTCTTACGGCTCCAGAAGAGGAAACCATGAAGTGATGATGAGGGGAACATTTGCTAACGTAAGGATTAAAAATAAACTCGCCTCCAGAGAAGGGGGCTGGACTACTTATATGCCGTCAAATGAAGAGATGACGGTTTATGATGCCTCCATGAAATATCAGGAGGCCGGCACACCTCTCGTGGTAATCGGTGGTAAAGAGTATGGTTCAGGATCGTCAAGGGACTGGGCGGCCAAAGGAACGCAGCTGCTTGGCGTAAAAGCGGTTATCACCGAAAGTTTTGAGAGGATTCACCGGTCTAATCTCGTAGGCATGGGAGTGCTGCCAATGGTATTTATGGACGGTGAAAATCAGGAAATACTGTCACTTGACGGAACAGAGACTTTTGATATTACCGGCTTATCCGAAAATTTAACTCCGGGGAAAGTAGTAGATGTGACGGCGACTAGGGAAGACGGCTCTAAAACCGAGTTTAAGGCTAAACTCAGATTGGATTCAGGGGTAGATGTGGCTTACTACAAACATGGCGGGATTCTTAATTATGTATTGAGAAACTTCCTGAAAAACGATAATTGATATGGGATTAAATCAGGGATTTAGGTTACTCTCATAACTTCTCTTTTCCGGTCAGATTCATTTAGGGTGATGTTTTTTAGGTGCATACTATCCGTTTTATCAATAACTTCAATGGTTTGATCCTTTTTCTGATCCCCAATGTAGATATTCTGGTTTTTCACCGACAGGATAAAAGCAAAATTCCCTTTTGCGGAGTAACCTCTGTCGCCATTCAGTGAAATACAGATACTCCAGTCGCCAAATTGAGAAAGAGAATCAAAGCGGGCGGCTCAAAGGGATTGTATTTCGCTCCATCTCCAAAAGCGGTCTTTCAGTTGAAATAGAAAGTACTTTATGTAGATTCCATCTTCATTTATCTTGATTTTAAACTCAATAAAATAAAAAATCAAGATCGTAGCCAGCGAAATCAAAATAGGGGGGAGGGTGCGACCCGACGGGTAGATCAACAACAAAGAGCATCCCCCGATGCTTATGAAGATTGATAGATAAAATTCCCAATGTTTTCTCATATTTTGAGATTCGTAAAAGATTAGTTTATTCATAATTCTGTAATAAGTTAGCCTTTTTTAAATAAAGGACTACTATGTTCCGCCCTAAAATAAGTTGAACATACCCATGCCTGAACATCTTCACGCCAGTTACTGTTTTATGTTGTTATCTGTTCTCTTAATCCTTCATATTATTGTCATTGCTTATTTTAATTCTGGTCCGTCTTTGTAAATACTTTTTTAGTTCCGGATGAACTTCACACCGCTTGAGCTAAATCCTGTTTTCGGTAGCCGGCATTTCAGTATGCTACCCCGTGCACTTGTTCAGGCGTTTGACCTCTCAAACTGTGGTCCTGCGTGGATACGTGAGGACGCTTCCCATTGTAAGAGGCAGTGGCTTTATCCACAGGAACGCCTGCTGCTAACTGATGGGCTTTACCCTCATATTTTATCACTTTGCCCAATCCATACTCTTGCTTCAAAATACCATTGACCCGTTCCGTTCGGCTAACACATTCTCACACGGGCTGCCTTTGGAGGTCATGCTGACGGCGATACCGTGCGTCTTGAGCATATCCATAATGGATGAGCTTATGAGTAGAATACTGCCACTGGCTAAAGGCCCTCAGCAACGCTCTCATTGGCCCCTCTACTGACAGGTTCTCATGTAGCCGATCGTCTGTGGTCTCTTGAGAATACGCAATCGATGATCATCATTATATCCCATTTCAAATAGCGACAGACAAGAATGGAGTCTTCGTTAAGATTTTAATGAGAGGTAGCACACATTTGCCCGACCATAAGCAGTTGATAGCATTGCCACTGGATAATATTCAGCTTTGGACTGATTCTCATAGTGTATCTATATATTGCGCATGTTAGCGTAGGAGCCTGCTTCGAGACTGTATTTGCGTTCAAATGAAACTTAATATATCAATGTAGCAATCCCTCTTTTCTTATGTTTGTGTACTAATTAATCTTAATGATGAAGACGATACGTGATTTTAATTTCAAAGACCGAAAGGCTTTAATTCGGGTAGATTTTAATGTTCCGTTAGATAGCGATCAAAAGGTCACAGATGAGACACGAATTAATGCGGCTATCCCAACGATTAGAAAAATTCTTGACGACGGTGGATCATGTATTTTGATGTCGCACTTAGGCAGGCCAAAGAATGGCCCTGAGTATAAATTTTCTCTTCATCATATCATCCCAAATTTGAGGGAACAGTTGGATTTGACAGTGTTGTTTGGCGATGATTGTGTGGGGCGGTCGGCAAAAGAATTTTCAAGACAGTTGAACCCCGGACAAGTACTCTTGCTTGAGAATGTTCGATTTTATAAAGAAGAAACATCAGGAGATGAAGCCTTTGCCAAACAGCTTGCCTCTTACGGAGACATTTATGTGAACGATGCTTTTGGAACGGCACACCGGACACATGCTTCAACGACTGTTATAGCTAAATTTTTTGAAGACAAATGTTACGGTTATGTAATGCAGGCAGAGTTAGACAATGCAGAGAAGGTCTTAAATGGGGCAGAAAAGCCGCTGACAGCCATTATGGGAGGGGCTAAGATTTCTGATAAAATCCTTATCATCCAGAAACTTCTGGACATCGTGGATAATCTGATTATTGGTGGTGGTATGTCGTACACTTTCACTAAAGCACGAGGTGGAAATATTGGTAATTCACTGCTTGAGGAAGATAAAATGGAACTTACCAAAGCACTGGAAGCGAAAGCAGCTAAAAAAGGAGTAAGACTTTTCTTGCCTGTGGATACCGTGATTGCCGACGATTTCAGCAACGATGCAAACATACAGACCGTAGCTGTCGGAGAAATACCCCCCCAATGGCAGGGATTAGACATTGGGCCGGAAACGGTCAGGCTTTTTTCAGAAGTGCTGGAATCCTCAAAAACCATCTTATGGAATGGCCCGATGGGCGTTTTTGAATTTCCGGTGTTTGCAGAAGGAACTGATGCGATCGCTCGTGCGGTAGTAAAAGCAACAGAAAATGGCAGTTTCTCGTTAATCGGAGGTGGTGACTCAGCCTCTGCTATAAACAATCTTGGGTATGGCGATAAGGTATCTTACATCTCAACCGGCGGTGGCGCATTGCTTGAGTACATAGAAGGCAAAACACTGCCGGGGGTTGCGGCTTTAGAGGGGTAACTTTCACTAACTTAATCTCTGATACAAAAGAATGAGAATTGCTGTTATGCATCTTTAACAAATTAATATTTTGATTTTTTGGTAAGGTCAGAAAATATTCAAATACACCGAGTGCTTTGCATATAAAGTTTAGCAAAAGGCTCAAATATTGTAATTTAAAGGCACAAGCTACAAAGTAAGTTCTCCCTATGCCAGTTTTAGTGACATAGCCATCAGCCGTCGCACATGCAAAAGCACCTTTTGCAAAGCGATCAACACCTTGATAGACTGACTGCTATCGGATTATATTGATAAAGGCTATCGTCAGGGCAAGTCCAAAAAAGGACAGTCAGCCTATCGGGGATTTCTGTTATTATAAGATGCTTTTGATAGACATCTGGTACGATTTAAGTGATATGGATGTAGAGAATGTGGTGAACGAAAATCTCCGGGCGATGCTTTTTTGTCATTTAAAGCTAGAGGATGAGGTGCCCAACTATCGTGTATTAATCCGCTTTCAAGGGGGCTACAACAAAAAGT
>JAPPDO010000403.1 GCA_028821635.1 Ekhidna sp. | reverse complement strand
AATTAAACAAATCAAGGCAAGATGTGATCATGAAAATATTTTGACCCAAGATCTATAAATAAAAAAAAAAAAACACAATCTAAATACTACATAGGCGGTAAGTCTATAGTGGTTTAATTTTAATGTTTATGGAAGTTATTTTAAACAAGGTTATTGTGTTTAAAAACAGCTAATTTCATATAACAAAATTGAGCAAATAGCCAAACCATTAGATAGATTATGAACAGTGACAGAATAAAACACTTAGAATTCATTCAGAATATTATCACAAGAATGAATACAAACTCTTTTCAAATTAAAAGGATGACGGTAACAATAGTTGCCGCATTATTAGCAGTTTATGTCTCAACTTCTTCGGTCTTATTTTTGTACATTCCAATTATTCCAACTTTATTGTTTTGGTTTTTAGATAGTTATTATTTGCAACAAGAACGTAAATTCAGAGGTGTGTACAACGACGTGGCCGGTTTGAAAAAAATAATTGAAGTTAAACCTTACGAAATGCCTATACACAAATATACAAAAAAGATAGATAATCAGTTTTCTTTTTGGAACGTATTCATCTCCAAAACAATATTTTGGTTATACTTTTCCATTATCTTTATTATAATCTTTACTATAATTGCTATTGGAGTTATCAAGTATATAGAATATTATTGCCAATAATTAAAGTTTAATATCATGGCTAAAAGACAAGTGTTTTACAGTTTTCATTATGCAAATGATGTAATGAGAGTACAGCAAATTCGGAATATGGGTGTATTGGAAGGAAACGAACCTGTGTCTCCAAATAATTGGGAGGAAATAAAAAGAAGAGGAGATCAATCTATCAAAAGTTGGATTAATGACAATATGAATTATAAAAGTTGTGTTGTGGTTCTGGTCGGAGAAATGACTGCAAGTCGCAAATGGGTAAAATATGAGATTAAAAAAGCATGGGAAGATCATAAAGGAGTTGTCGGAATTTACATCCATAATCTAAAAGACCCCAATACAGGAAGATGCAGTCAAGGACAAAACCCATTTAGTCAATTTGATTTTGGTAACAAAGTAAAGTGCTATAATCCAAATTCACAGGATGCTTACAATGACATAGAGGATAATCTCTCTAATTGGATTGAAGAAGCGATAGACATTAGAAACAATTACTAATCTAACAGATATTTACTCGAAAGCATTTGTAGCAGTTATTAATATAGTATCTTGAAGCAAACAGCAATACACCAAAGCATGATAAAGATGCAAACATAAAAGCAAAGGTCAGTGCGAACACTCTACGGGTTACAGTCCTAATCCGCCAAACAAATGGGAAAGAAAATTTTCATTTCATATAAGTACGGGGATTCTTTAGTCATGAGGTTACCAGATGTGCCTTCTGGTGAAAAGACTACTGCCAGACATTATGTGGACGAAATACAAGAAATGATAAAAGAAGGTGACCACATAAATAAGGGAGAAAATGATGGAGAAGATATTAGTACACTTGCTGATTCTACAATTGGCTCAAAACTTGGTGATAAAATATTTGATAGCACCGTGACCATCGTTCTTATTTCAAAAGGAATGAAAACCAACGAACCGGAACACGAACAATGGATCCCGTGGGAAGTTTCTTATTCTTTGCACGAACAATCAAGGCAGGGTCAGAATAGTAAAACGAATGCAATTCTTGCCTTGGTTCTCCCAGACGAAGATGGAAGCTACGAGTATTTCATTACATACGACCAAGGATGCGGAAGTAGAACTCTCAATACCCCATCCTTATTCAATATCCTCAAAGAGAATATGTTTAACATAAAGAACCCTGAAACTCGTCATTGCAATGGCAAGACCATTTATTTAGGTTATTCAAGCTACATCTATTCAGTCAAGTGGGAGGATTTTGTCAACAATGGAATGAATGAATACATTGACATAGCCATCAACATTTACAAAAAAAGAGATGAATATGAAATTAGAAAAAAGCTGAGATAGCAGCCTACAATCAAGGTATGTGAACATTGCAGCCTAGTAACAGAGAATGATGAAAATTAAACTCAAAGAAATTAAATTGCGATTAACATTAATTTAGCAACCCATGACCAACGCTATCAAAAACCTATTCATTATCCTCGTAGCTGCCTGCTTGTTATCTTGTGGCAAAGACGACGATGCAGGCCCTTCAAAGTTGATGTTTGTAATAGACGGAAAAGCAATAGAAGTGAATGAAGATGAAGTTACCTGTTTCAAATGCACATTAAAACCTAATGGCACAAGCATATGGACAGCGGCTTATTTCAATAAAGATAAAACAGGTTTTATACATATTGAAGGAGTAGGTGGTACATACACAAATTATGGAAAAGAGGGTTTAAATCATAGATGGGACTATGGCTTAGACAGTGAGGGTAACTACAGGCAGGCATTCATTGTATTACCCGACAGAACAGGACTGTTCTATGATTTTAGCAATGCAGAACCAGGCGAATCAGTTAGCCCGACTGAAGAATTCAACTGCGAATGATCCATGAATAAATCCTTAATCCCAGCCCTTACCCTTGCTGTTGTGGCAGTTGCCTTGTTATCCTATCCTGATGCCCCACGGTGAACGGTAGTTTTCTTTCTCCAACTATCTTTAGTACTATTGATCCCCGAAGCCTATATTTGCTTCATGAGATTAACAGCCATATACATCCTAACATTCTTAACCCTGTCGGCTTACGGTCAAAATCGAATGACCCCTATTAGATTCTACAAAAAGTTGTCTGAGCGAACCCAATCAAAAGGATATACAGAAAGAGAAGGAGAGGAACAGATAAAAAGAGGAAAATGTAAAAGGATCGTTAAGAAAAGATATTATGTAGCACCCGTTGCCTCATCTGCAAATGGCGATATAAAAAGAGCAGGAAAAGGAGTAGACGAATGGATCTATTTAGATAATGGAAATGCTTATATGCTAAGAAATTACAAGTGGGTTATGAGGGACTACGGAGTTTCGCAGCTTGAATTAGAATTTGATACAATGATATGTGAGGGATTAGATTAACCCCTCACCATCCTACCTAAGTGTAATTACAAAATATACCTAATAGAAGGTGCCTTCTATTAAATATCAGATAGAATAAAACATAAGTTAAATGGGTGATTTGGTTCTGATTATATTAGGCATCGTCTTCTTCTTTGTATTAATCTCTGCCTTAAAGAAATCCGGACAGCGACTGTTTAGGACTGAGCATCGGAGAAGAAGAGACTACTACCGAAATGTATATTTAAAATCAGACGCATGGAAACGAAAAAGGTATGTTGTCCTAAAACGTGATAATTGGAAATGTGTTTATTGTGGTGCAAGGGCTACCGAAGTGCATCATCTTAAATATGCAAAATATAGCATTGGAAAAGAACCAATAAAATGGCTCGTCTCTATATGCAGACCTTGCCATAACAAATTGCACTAGCCGGCTGGAGCTTCCCGATTTAAGAATAGCATGACAAAAAGGCTACAACTTCATATCTTTCAGACATGGAGCAATACAATCAGGATAACGTATTACTATAAACCAATAAAAGAATTGAGTAAAACCCTTTAACTTGTTTCGGAACGAGATGCAACATCCTGCATCTGGTGCGTTGCCATCTACTAAGAGGCTATTTACTATAATGCCTGTTGGTTGTTCGTATTTTTTCACAATGATATTATTTATTCAGAATCGCCTTTTTTACCATTTCTCCAAATGCTTCCCAATGTTCTTTTTTTAGTCCTCTTATCTTTTTTGAAGCCTTCTCAAAGTCCGTGTTTTCAAAAGCTTTTTCAAAATCAATACGCATTAATATTTCCTTATTTATGGGCCGTTTAGAGTCGGGAAATATTATTGATTTTAGGCATTTTTGAACCCACTCAGAATTAACCAGATAATAAGCAATCTCCGCTATTTTTAAATCATCAAACCCAATAAAATAGCAAGTATCATCAAGCATGATTGGCTTTTCGCCTTTTGGACTAACCAGAGTGAAATGTGTTGATTTGTAAAGCCCTGAAATAGCAACTTTATAGGGTGAAAAAGAGTAATCTCCAATACCGAAAATTGAAAAATCCGGTTTATCTTTATAAATAGAAGATTTACGCTTATCAAAAAACTCTTTATGTGAATGTAAATATTGATAGGTGAGAGGAAGTTTATTCTCTATATATGCCGTTTTCTGACCTATTTTTTTTTGTGTTATAATTGTAAGCTTCCTAAAAGAATTGGTTTTGGCATTTTTCAAGTCCGAACTTTTTAATAATCCATAAGCCAGGTCATCTTCTATTTTTATTTCTTCTCCTAAACCATTTTTAAAATGATTATTAATTCGATCAAGTTCCATCACTTTCGAGCAGTCATGTTTTACTCCCGAACGCCAGGTAAAAACTGATTCGCCATCTACAATACCTGCCTTTTTATAATCATCAATTGAATTCACAAACTTGTCATTATACCAACCAAACGTTGTATTAAGCTCATAGCTGTAAAAGTTTAACTCTTTACAAATTTGGGCAGGTTTGGCATTTAAATGGGTTAAAAACAAACATGCACTTACGGAGACATTAAATTCTTTTTTAGAGTCAATACTTAATTTTTCAGGACTCCCAATTCGGAAATGATTTGTTCTTTGATCATGAATTATATTTTTAACTATAGAGTTTTTAATTAGAAATGCAAATAGTCCCTCATGTCTGTCAAAGCATTTCAGCATTGTGTAGGAAATATACTCTCCTATGTCAAAATTTCCTTTTCCGGTTATAGCATCCAGTCCGCCATGCTTTTTGAAATTAGATTTACCGGGTAGATTTTCTGATTCAATTGAACCTAGCTCGGAATTAGTGACCCAAGGAGGATTTCCAATAATTAAGGTTTTTAAGTGCCTTGTTGAGCCAGCTAATGCCGGATAATCAAATTCAAATGCGTCTCCATGAATAATGTCAATTTCGGGTTTCTGACCATTAGGATTGGATAGATAAGAGGTCAATATGCTAAGCTTTGTCCTCCAAACGTAGGGCTTGTAAATCTCCACACCTGTTATTTTTCTGAGTTTTTTAAATTGTGAGATGCAGGCAAGAATAAAATTACCTTTACCACAGGTGGGTTCTAAGACAAATTCAAAATCTTTGGTTTTGGAGTATACGTAATCAGCAACTTCCCGGGCTAAATGTTGGTTTGTTTGAAAGTCTCCATACTCTCTCCTGTTAGGTTCCGAAACAATAGATTGATTCAATCTAATTTCTGTTAGAAATTCTGTTGCCTCATCTTGATTAGCGAAAAAATTGTTTATTCCGCTAACATCTTTAACGACCGAGTTCATCTCTGAATAATTTGATAGCAGCCCTTGATTCTTCATGAAAAAATCTAATACAACATCCGTGATATATATTTTCGGGTAAGGCATACTAAAAATCTTTTATCATTTCCCTAATTTTTGCCATTTTTTGCGTTTCTTTATCAATATATCTTTCGTAAGCTTGCCTCATCCCCCGAAAAAAACCTTTTTTATCCTGTGTTTTATCTGTTTTCAGGTCGCCCACCATTTGGATTACACCCCATCCTTGAGTTTCAATGGTCAGGCAATGCCAGCTCAGATGTTCCACAGAAACCAAACCTGAATCGTCAATAACTTCAATACTTTGCTCTGTCTTTTTATAATTTACGAAAATAAAATACAAGTGATTTCCATCCTGCCGCAGCCATTTAATTAGTCTTTTAGCTGAGATTATATTTGGAGAATAATTATTTTTTGCAATATTATTACTCTTAACATTTACAGGTTTTTGTATATCGTCATCTAGCAAAAAGTCACCAATGGATTTTCTTGTCCCTTTAGTAGTTGCACCATACTTTTTTGCTGTTTCAATTTCTATCGCTTTATAATCGTCCATTGTTTTGTTGCACCGGATAGTTGTTTAAAGTTTACTTTTCAATACATGAACCCCCACTCCACTAGAGAATTATCAAAAAATTGTCACTTACATTTGAAGTAGCAACATTATGACAAAGAATGATGAGGTGTAAGCTAAAGCAAAGAAGAAACTGAATCATAAGTTATCTTTCACGTTAACTTCATGTGAAGGCCAGAAAAATTATATTCTTTAGAAAATAACATGCCCCTCCATATACAGTTTGTAACCTAGCTAAGAAAGCCCAGCTAAGAAGGCTACATTTTTGTATCTTTGAGAAAGAGGGTGTGGGGCTATACAAGTAAAAGAATACAACTTTATATGCAGTAGTAACATAATTGTAACCTGGAATACTATATAGATGATATGTTTGTTGTGTTTTAAGAGCAATTAAAATAGATAATGTGGATTATCTTTTTATTCATTAATTTTAACATCCATTAAGAAAAACTAAAATATATATGGAAGACACATTCAGAGAACAAATAAAAGAAGATATAGAATTACTACAGAAAAAGTTATCATGGGATCCGCATATAAAAAAGGATGAGTACACTTTTAATTACTGGGTACTTAGTAACCTATACAATCTTGATGAAGAGGCGTGTAGTTCAAATATTACTGAATACAATGACAAAGGAATTGACTGCTATGTTCACTACGAAGAGGACAAGGAACTGTATATAGTTCAGAATAAGTACTATGACACAAACACTAAACTGAGTTCAAAAGAACTGTCGGATTTTTTAACTCGTCCATTATCCAAACTAAATGAAGGCAGTTATAATAAAAGCAGAGACCTTCAAGACATATATACCAAAGTAAAAAAGGATGAGGATTATAAAATATTCCTCCATTTTTATGTTACAAATGACTTGACTAATTCGGATTTAGAATCAGTAATAAAGGATCATGACCAAAATAAAGCATTTGCAGAACTTTTCTTCCTTAAAGCCATAGAAGAAAAATACTTTGGGAAGTCCTATAAAGATCATCCAAAACTCAATACGAATCTGAACATTAAAAACAAGGGGTCTTATTTGGCAATAAGACCAAAGGAATACGAATTACCACACATGTCCGAAGCCTATTATGTAATGGCTAAAGTTTCAGATGTTTTTCAGCTTTGGAAAGATGCAGAAGATAGGCAGTACCCACTTTTTGAAGAAAATATTCGAGAATATTTAGGTGGAACAAGTGGCATTAATAAAGGCATAATTACCACATTAAAAGACCCGAAAGAACGTAACAATTTTTTTTATTACAATAATGGAATAACTATTATTTGTAATAAAGCTAAAGCAAATTCAAAGTCAATAGAAATTTATAATCCACAAATCGTAAATGGCTGCCAAACAGTCAGTTCAATTGCCGAAGTGCTTAAAAATGAAGAAGATTACAAAGAGTCTTATTCTGATGTCTATGTAATGGTGAAAATTCTTGTTTTAGAAAACAAAAACACTAATTTTTATCGAGATATAGTTAAATACACTAATAGTCAAAATTCTATTAACGAAAAAATATTTGGTGCAACACTCCAGCCTTTCTTTACTGTTAAAAAAAAATTACTAAATTATGGCATTTTACTTCGTGTTAAACAAAGTGATAGATTTCAATTCAAAGAACGATACAGTGATCAAAAATTGTCTGGTGAATTAAGAAACGTTGCAAACAATAACTCTCAAGAATTATACAATTTTGAACGCCTTACTGAGTTGCAAATCGAATTAGAAACATTGTTACAAATAATCGGGGCTCTTTTCAGAGATGCTTATTTCGCGTATCAGAAAAAGAAATATCTACTAAAGCCTACGAGTAAAGAATACTATCAATCTTTTTCTTGTAAAATAAATGAATTACTTACTACTGAGAGTATGTCTAAATTAGTTTTTTTGTACAAAAGGGCAGAGAAAGACCAAAAGGACAGCGAAGACAAAAAAACTCCTTCACCTTATTATCTCATAAATTTCATTGGCCATTACCTAAGAGAAATTGGATTAAATGCTCGGATTTTTTTTGATAAAGTAACATCTGATGACTTAAATTTTGTTTACAACAACTTCAAAATGCTTTCTAAGAAATATATTGACTCTCATGATAAGAAAGAGTACAATGTAATTATCAACGAGAAAATTGATAAGAAATTAATGGATCATACACTTAATACTCATATACAAGCATTGCAAGAATATAATAAGAAAGAATATGATAAATTAAAAGAGATTTTTGAAAAAATGAAGATTTAACAATATAATATAGTAAGTATAACAAAAATGATGAGATGCCAAAAATTATAGGATTAGAAAAAGGAATAAGATAAGACAAACATGCAAGTACAAAGCTCATAATAAACAAAGAGTGAACTAATAACAACTACAAGCAGCAACTTTCTATTACAAAGTTGTAAAACTTAACTCGAAACAAAGCAAAAAGCAAGAACGCCTGAGCTATTTGCAGCAAAACAGATTAGCCGTTTCTTTGCACCACCATGAACGTAGACAACCGAACGATATTCTGTCATGACAATTTAGAGGTTCTCAGCGGGATCAACT
>JAPPDO010000236.1 GCA_028821635.1 Ekhidna sp. | reverse complement strand
TTTTCTTCGGGTGTAGTCTTGAACAGGATTTATTTGATTTTTAGGATTGCTATGATTTTATTTTTTTGTTCGTATCATGTCTTCGCTGACCAAACCAATAACGATTGAACCACAAAGGGCACACAAAGGACACGGAGAATTCATGGAGGGCACGGAGAGGATCAACAATAACCCCTGACCGGACTAAAATATTTTCTCTAGGTGTCGTTTGTAACTACCCCTTAATACACCTTTTAAATGAGTAAGTTGTTCTTCATTTCTTTTCCACGTTCCACGCCGGACGTTCCACGCCGGACATTCCATGCGGGTCGTATCCACGACGGGAAATAAAAAGAAACGAAGCAAAGCATGTCCATGCGGGGAAAAAACTATCGGATCGCCGAAGCGGCCAAAATCAATCCAGCCGACCCACAAGCCTAACACGGATTTTGGCATTTTTTGCTGTATATCTTCTTTCTCTAGATACAATTTATAACTTAGCTGGAATTGAGACAATATAAGATTTATTTCAAAAAATAAAAACAATTCAAATGATGGATGTAAATGAATTAATTAATCAAAGTATTAAATCGTTAGAAAAGCTTCCTGAAGATAAAATTCATGAAGTCGTTGATTTTATTGATTTTCTTTCAAAAAAGTATGAGGGGGAGAAGGAATTACGGAAAGGTATTGAGCAAATAGATAAGTGAATCTAAGCGTTTTTCTTTTCTGAATGAAGAGGAGGAGATCTACGGTGAAGCTGACCTAATCGAAAGATATTGAATTGATGAAGAAGGGTGATATTACTTCATCATTCCACGTTGATTACTTCATTGCCAGCCAATGCTCGGGATTTAGCTTGGTAGTCCCTTTGTACACCTGAAATTCCAACTCTGTAACTCCGTTGCGGTCAGTGTACACTTCACCAATAATATCATCGGCTTTCACTTTTTGGCCTTTCTTCACATTTATCGACTTTAAACGTGCATACACGGTTAAGTAGTCACCATGACGAATGAGGACGAAGTTGTTTTTTCCGGGAATCACCCCTGTCATGGTGACTTCCCCGTCCAAAACGGCCCTCACTTTAGAATCTCTTTCGGTTTGGATTCCGATGCCGTCATTAATGATGGTGATTCGCTTGAGGACAGGGTGTTTTTGGGTTCCGAATTTTGAAGCGATAAAACCCGAACTCACCGGCCATGTGAGCGTATTCTTTTTTGATTCAAAGCGTCTTGTCAATTCTGCCGCACTTGCGATCTCTGCGGTTGAGGCGTTGGAATCTTTGACCTCCTCATCCTTGATAATATTTGCTATCAACGTATTTAATCGTTTGTTTGCGGCTTTTCGGTCTTCCAGTTCTTTTCTAAGCTGTCGTTCTTTTTTGGATAGCTGAGCGACCAACTGCGATTGTTTCTTTTTTGAATTAGCGAGTTTTCTGCTTTCTCTCACCTGCTGATTGAGGAGTTTTTGTTGTGCTGATCTTCTGGTTTCTACCTTGCTTCGCTGCTCGTTTAGTTCTTCGGTAACGACTTCAATCTGTTCGACCTGAAGCCTTCTTGCATCTGCATATTGCTCTAAATATTTCAGCCGCTGAAGAAGTTGATTAAAATCTTTAGCGGAGAAGAGAAACATCAGTCTGCTGTCTCCTCGGCTGGATTTGTAAGTAGCATATACCTGATCGGCATACTCCTCTTTTAGCTGCCTCAAGTCGTTTTGAAGCGCATTAACCACAGCAGATAAATCGCTTATTTCACTGTCAAGCAGTCTGATTTCAGAGCCGATGGATCTAATCAGCGACTCCCGTGCGTTGATTTGCTGGTTCAATGCCCGAAGCTGTCCTAATGTGACTTGTTTCTGATCTGAGGTTTCGGATAAAATCCGCTCCGCTTCCGCAATTTTCCTGAGATTCTCCTTCTTCTCCTTCTCAAGCCGTGCCTTCGTTTTTTGACCAGAAGTTGATAAAGAGATCAGTAAAAGAGGAATGATAAAAATGTATGTACTAATTCCGCTCATATCTGACCGGAGCCGAGTAAGGGAGCTTGAGCGGTTCGGGTTCAATCTGCATTTTGTGGTAGCTGATACTGATTTTTGCATTTGACTTTTTCTCTGCCTCATAGTCAATTATTGCACTGATCTCATTTGGAAAGATCTGGTCTTCAACCGAAACAAAATCACTGTAATTTACTGAAATCGTGTTTTTTGTCACTTTGTCCAAAGCTGTCACCTTTTCCACTTTCATGGTTCCGGAGCCGATAAAGTTGGTAAACAAATAAGTTCCTTTTGATGCGACGTAGCGATAATGATGTTCATTTTTATCCAGTTTTTGTCTTTTGTATGGTTCAATAAGATTTCCCAGCAAGACGGATTGGATGATATTAAAGCTGAAATCAAAGTCATATAGATCGGAGATTTCTTCAAAGGTGTATTCGTGATATTGTTTATTAAGTCTGTCAATCACTCTCACGTTTTTATCGTCTATTAAAATCCTAGCTGCTTCGAGTCCAAGGCCGGAGATAGAAATCCAGATGATGCTATCTTTTTTAAACCGGAAATTGGCGGTTGCAGACACTTTTTTCCCGCCATTATCAAATCTGAATCTGGCTTTGGCAGACATGAACTCAAAGTCCGGATTGATTACTTCCAGTTTATCTCTCTTCGCAACTATTGCTCCTATTTGTCTATTGCATGAGGACAAGAGGAATCCGAGTAAAAGAAGCCAAAAAAGCAGTTTATTCATACAATTTTTGATCTGCAATTTTTCTGTTGATAAACTCGGAGGCTCCTCCGACTTCTTTTGCTCTTTCCCATTGCCTAAGTGCTTCTTCAGTCTTTCCCAGCCGGAAGAGGACATCACCAAAATGTTCGATGATTGTGCCGTCCTCATCTAAAGCTACCGCTTTTTCCAGGTATTTTTTTGATTCTTTAAAATTGCCTCTCCTATAAAGCACCCATCCGTGTGTGTCGAGATAAGTAGGATTGTCCGGATGCTGGCTTATTAACTGAGTAGACATTTTGAGTGCTTTATCTAGATTTTTAGCCTCTAGCGAAAGGAAATAACTGTAATTGTTTAGGACATGGTCATTTTTATAATCATTCAAAAGTGCATTTTCGTATGCTTCATACGATTTTTTGGTCTCTTTCAATCCGTTATATGCATCCCCTAACTGACCATAGAAAACGGTCAGAAGGTTTGGGTCTACGGTATATTTTTTACCCATATCAAGCATTCTGACGGCTTTTTTAAATTCTTTTTTAATGAGCAGTCCGGTTCCCGCAAAATAGTACAATAAGGCTTGGTTTGGGAAGTACTCCAGGGCCTTCTCCGAGTGAACGATCATACTATCTGTCTGATTTAACTCACCTTCAATGTTTAGTATATTCTGCCAGACAGAAAAGCTTGCGGGTTTCAGATGGACGGCTTTCAGATAATAGGACAAAGATTGCTGTTTTTCTCCCTCTCTGTAAAGCATATCCGCCACAAATACCTGCGCTTTGTATTCCTCCGGATATTCCTTGGCAAGCCTGAGGGTTAGCTTGGCAAGTTTCGCTTTTTCAGGCTGAGCAACCGATGACAAAAAATAGTTTGATAAAATCTGAAATTTAGACTCAAAATCAAGGGTTGGGGACTCAAACGCCTCCTCGAGTAGTTCCATTGAATCTTCATAATTACCCTGCATCCATTCAATCTTACTTTTAAGAAGTGTAACTCGTGAGGATGCAGGTTCGGATTGTTGATAGTCTGCTATTTCATTGGAAGCCTCCTCCAGCCTTTTGTTTTGTATCAAAAAGCTGATAAGTTCAATTCTGTGAGCGGATTCATTGGGATATGCGTTGATTAATTTTTTATATTCTTGTATGACATTGTCAAACTTCCCTTCTTTGATGTAAATACGCTGCTTTTCTCGTATGATTTCTTCTTTAATCCCCAGTTCGTTTTCGATTTTATCAAAAACAGTGAGTACTTCTTCCGTCTTTCCGGTCATTTGATACAATTCTACCAGCTCATATAAGGCATTCTCTTCGGATGGGTACAATTCCAACAGGTGCTCGTAAGTCTTTGCAGATTCAATGTAAAAACCTACCGACTGGTAAATGCGGGCTAATGAGAGCCGATAATATTTATTCTCAGGGTCTAATGCTATCGCCTTTAATCCGTATGGAATCGCCTTTTGACTTTTTCTACTTTTTGCAAGCACCTGAGCAATTTTAAAATTGATCGCAGCACTTTCTGAGTTCATCTCAAGGGCTTTGGTAAAGCCATTCAGGGCTTTTTCAAAGTCTTCGAGGATTAATTGCTTTTCAGCTTCAATGAGCATTGCTTCTAACTTCAATGAATCACTTTGATTTTCAGGTATTACGGACTTTTCTTTCTCTCTTTTTTGAGAAAAAGAGCTAATAGCAAAAAGAATAATTATCAGGATTCCGAAAAAACGCATCTTAAATCTACCATTCACAGTAATCACCCAAACTTACAGATTTTGGCTGACCTTTTAATTTAACGTAATTCCCGATCATTGAGTTTGACAGATCAATATTATTTAAAGTGGTGTTATTTTGAATTAAGCTGTCAGAGATCGTTGAATTTAAAATTTCACAGGCTTCTCCTATAGAGACATTAGGCCCAATTCTTGACCTTTTGATGATTGTATTCGCTCCAATAAAGACGGGTTCAATAATTGCCGAGTTTTCAATTTGAGCGGAGGAATCTTTAAGGTCTTGCCCATTCAGAAAGCCCAGATAGCGGCTATTGGAGGCCACCGTGATATTCGCATTACCGCAGTCAAGCCATTCCTTCACGGTCTTTATTGTGAATTTTGTCTCTTTATTTTTCAGATTTTCAAGTGCTGTGGTCAGTTGAAATTCACCACCGCTCCGAATATTGTTCTCAATGAGATGGTTCAGTTCATCTCTTAAGTCTTCTCCTTTTTTAAAATAATAAATCCCGATGATGGCTTGATCTGAAACAAATTCTTTCGGCTTCTCTATAAAATCAGTGACGACTCCCTGTTCGTTAGTTTTCACCACTCCAAAAGCACTTGGATCTTCTACTTCTTTTGTCCAAATGATCGCATTGTCTTGGAGGTTCAGTTTGAAATCTACACGAAAGAGCGTGTCGGAGAAGGCTATCGTTACCTTATTTTCTAATATTTCACCGGCACATGCAATAGCGTGAGCAGTGCCTTCGGCGGTCTCCTGAGTGTAAAATTTGGCTTCTGCACCAACAGAACCGGCAATCTTCTTTAGTTGTATGAGAATGCCTTTCTCAAAATCTTGAATCACAAATCCGATTTTTTTAATCTCTTCAGTACTGACTTTTGCAATATCCTCAACAAGTCGCTGAACGATTGGTTTGCCCGCAATGGGAATGAGAGGCTTAGGTACAGTGAGCGTGTGGGGCCTTAAACGTTTTCCTTTGCCGGCCATCGGGATAATGAGATTCATCTTTAAAGAATTATTTTATTGAAAAGTTAGAAGGATTGTAAAATTAGAAAAATTAACGATAAGCATTTGTTTTCGATGCCGGAGTCAGAAAAATTTCCTCTCTTAAAATGAAACACATACTCTTCTATCTTCCGATAAAATCCTTTTTTTGGAGGATGAACACACAAAGCAAAAAGGTCAATATGACACAGATAGTGATAAAAATGTCATATTCAAAATACGTGCAGAAGATGATTCCGGTCAGTGATATAATTATGTAGAGCATGATACTGCCTAGGTCGTAAGGAACCGGGTAATGCTTTCTGCCCCACACGTAAGAAATAATCACCATGAGGAGATAACTGAAAAATGTCGCATACGCACTCCCTAAATAGCCGTAGACAGGAATCAGTACCCAATTCAAAAAGAGGGTAGATAAAGCTCCCGTCAGGCTCATGTAGGCTCCGTAAAGTGTTTTGTCTGTGAGCTTATACCAGAGTGATAAATTATAAAAAACGCCTAGAAACATTCCTCCTCCTAATAACCAGGGAACGGCATCTAAGGCAATAAGATAACTTTCTTGTCTTAAAAAAATTGGGGCGTAGTAGGGCATAAATAAACATAAAACCAACCAGGAAAAGGAGGTAAGGATCACAAAATAGTTCATCACCTTACTGAAAACCTGAGGGGCGTTTTTATCCTTTGCCCGATTAAAGAAGAAGGGTTCAAAAGCATATCTGAAGGCTTGCACGGCTAAAGTCATGAAAACAGAAAGTTTGTAACATGCGCCGAAGATTCCTACTATTTCCAGATTTGAATATTCCGGGTAAAATCCTTCAGGAAGCCGATGTTTTAGAATAATTCTACTCAGCATTTCGCTTGTTACCCCCGTAAAACCAATGATCAAAACAGGCCAGGCATAATTCATCATGCGTAGCCACTCCATTTTGTCAAACTGAAGCCTGACCTTCTTCCAAGTAGACATGAAGAACATGAGATATAGTGCATTAGCCACCAGATTGGAAAGGAAGACATACCCGACTCCGAGCTTAGGTTCATAGATGGCAGATAAAAAGTGTGCCGGATTTTCTGCCAGAAATCGGGGGCAGAAGACAATAAAAAAAAGATTAAGCAGCACGTTGGCACCAATGTTGGAAATTTTGAAGGCAGCAAATTTTACCGCCTTACCTTCTTTCCGAAGCTGAGCAAATGGGATCGCCACAATCGCATCAAGGGTCAGGATTAAGGAGAGCCATCTTATGCAGGCTCCCTTTTCAGGATATTCTAAAATCAATGCAATGGAGTCAGAAGCCAGCCAGATAACTCCGGAGAATAGGAGGGAACTGATGAATATGCTGCTAAAGGCAATAGGAAAAACAGTATCTCCATCCTTTGAAAAACGGAAGTAGGCGGTCTCTAATCCATAGATGTATAGTACGTTCAGAAACGCTGCGTAAGCATATAACTCAGTAAGAACACCATACTCGTCCGGTGCAAACGCCGTCGTGTAGAGAGGAACCAGCAGATAATTAAGCAGCCGCCCTAGAATGCTGCTCAGTCCGTAAACCGCCGTCTGTCCCGCTAGTTTTTTGAGAAAAGACAACGATTACTCACCTTTAAAACGGGCGGGTCTTTTTTCTAAAAAAGCGGAGACTCCTTCTTTGAAATCCTGCGTATTAAAGCATCTTGCAAATCCGTTCGCCTCCGTCTGATAACCATCGGTTCCATCCTCAAAGTGGGCATTCACCGCATCAATGACTAAGCCTATTGCTACGGGTGCTTTCTTCATGATTTTGGATAGTATCTCGATTGCCTTTGCCTGTGCGGCCGGCCTGTCGGCTTCCACATAATTCACAAGTCCCCAGTCTAAAGCTTGACCCGCAGAAATCATGTCAGCAGTCATCAGATACTCAAAAGCCCTTCCTTTACCAATGAGTTGGGTTAGTCTTTGTGTTCCTCCGTATCCCGGGATCAGACCCAGATTTGCTTCCGGCTGACCAAACTTTGCGCTTGCCGTTGCTACTCGCAAATGGGCGGCCATTGCCAGCTCACAACCGCCGCCTAAAGCAAAACCGTTAATAACAGCCACGACCGGCGTTTGACTATTTTCAATGGATTGAAAAATTTCCTGTCCCTCCTCTGCAAATTTCCTAGCACTCATTTCATTGATTCGTGTGAACTCCGAAATATCCGCACCGGCCGCAAACGCCTTTTCACCGGAGCCGGTGAGAATAACACCCTGAATTTCCTTTGGGTGATCCTGAACGTATTGGAAAACGTCTTTTAGCTCCAGCAGCGTCTCCCTGTTCAGCGCATTTAGCTTGCTCTCGCGATTAATAGTAATGGTTAAAATCCCTTCCGTGAGGTCTGTTCTCAGATTAATGTAAGATTCCATTTGGTCAAGTTGGTTTTTAAAACCTGAAAGAAAGCGCAAAAATTGATTAATTGAAAATAACTGACCCCTCCGGGCGGGTAGTCATTTTTCTACAAAGGCTTTGAAATTGCTATGGATAGTAAAAGTTTTAATCTGCGCTGCAATGTGTGTCATCTACGTATTTAAGCCGGTTTTGAGCAATTTCCTGCCCAAAATCAGCTAAATATCAATCCAATTATCACTTCTGTTAAGTTTGCAGTTTATGGAATTTCATGATTATTTGAAAATCAAGAAAATTGATCCTGAGATGTTCAGAAAGTCTGCTAAAGAGGAATTTCTTGAGTGGGAAACCCTCTTTAACCGGATACATCCTGAAAGTTTCACTCAGCAGAAACTTTTTCTGATTAATCAGATACGAAGAAAATACCACCTGAAAGAAACGTTACAAAAAGAAAAGCTGCCTGCCCCAAAAGCAGTCAAACCAAAGGTAAAATCCATAAAACCAAAGCTCAACTAGCCATCCCTTAAAAAGTTTACAAACGCATTTTTTTTCTTACAGATGGGCTTAAAAAGTGAAAGTATGCGTGCGCTGTGGTTTTTGTGTGTCCTTTGTGATTAAATCTTTAATCGTTTATTCAGCACTGCTGACGAATAAAATAAAAAAAACTTGCAAAAATGTTTGCATCTTTAAATAATCGTCTTACCTTTGAGCCATAAT
>JAPPDO010000289.1:6176-8543 GCA_028821635.1 Ekhidna sp. | reverse complement strand
TAAGATATTATCCTCTTCTGAAGATAATATTCTCATTAGGTAAAATTGAGCTTCTGTTCGAGAGTAGAAGGCGTTTCTCGTCACTTCAAGCAACTGCTCAATGCCTAATTTTTTATCTCCTTTTGGGAAAAAGAGGATAGCAGGACGAAGTAAAGGATACTCATCACGTATCCATTCTACATAATAATTAAAAAGTGCATCAGCAAAGAGTAGTTCAGGGCTATAGGCTTCATGCCCTTTACAATCTTTAAGATATTTTAACGACTTTCCCGCAGCCAATGCCGCCTTTCGGTAGCTGCGTCTTTCCGAATGCAATCGGCCTTCAAAAGCATAAGCCGCAGCCAGGAAAAAGGCACCTTCTGTCTCATTGTATTTGTCACGGATATTTTTTGCCAGCAACTTCGTCGTATCCATATAAGCCAAAAATCCATCGTCATAAGAGGTATTGTCATAATTTGGCACAATCTGCCACCAGTAATTAAGTCCTTTCAATAAATAAGGAAGCGGATGCCAGGGATATTGAAGTTGTAAATAATGAAAATGGCTCTGGGCCTTCTCAAATTCAAAATTATACATCGCATTGATGGCTTCTGTCGATTCAATCTGAATAAACGGATTAGTCAGCAAACTGTATTTTGCAGTATCTCCCTCAAGAAGGTCTTGAGTCCATTGCCCTTGAACTTTCCCTAAAAACAGGACTAATAGTGCACAAAAGATATTTTTGACTTTCATTCTCGTCATCACTCAAATCTAAATGACGGATTAGTTAGGTTAGGTATAGGGAGCAAAAAGGTAAGATTTATTCAGTTCACCTTTGGGGTTTATCTGCTAACATAATGAAGAAAAGAATATTAAAAACCATGACCATCTGGTTAGTAAACCGTTCAGTGGCTTTTTTATTCGGGGACATGAAATAGATGCGGCTGATCTTCTTCGTTTAATTGCTATTTTCGCTCTTTATTTAATTAAGCATGGGTTATCAAAAAATAAATATCATTGGAGGTTGGATTGCCTTCCTGACTGCATTAGTCACCTATATTCTTACCGTAGAGCCAACTGCCAGCTATTGGGATGCCGGGGAGTTTATTGCGTGCTCCTCTAAATTACAAGTACCGCATCCTCCGGGAGCACCATTCTTCCTCCTGACAGGTAGAATGTTTTCACTTCTTGGAGGAGATGACCCCACCCGAATTGCTTACTGGGTGAATATGCTTAGCGTCGTATCAAGTGCCTTTTTCGTGATGTTTATCTTCTGGATTATTACACACCTCTGCAAAAGAATTTTAAAAGTGGACGAAGATTCCATTAACATTTCACAGACCATAATGGTCATGGGTGCAGGCATGACAGGATCACTGGCCTGTACCTTTTCCGATTCCTTCTGGTTTTCAGCGGTAGAAGCAGAAGTTTATGCGATGTCTGCCTTTTTTACAGGTTTTGTCTTTTGGGCCATGCTGAAATGGGAAAATCTCAAAGAGGAAGATCAGCAGGCTCGTTGGTTGATACTTATTGCGTATATGATGGGTATTTCAATTGGAGTCCACCTATTAAACTTGGTTGCACTCCCTGTCCTCGGACTGATCATCTACTTCAAGAAGGTTGAAAAAGTTACCAAAAAGGGAATTATTTATACATTATTCATCTCAGCCGCAGCATTAATAATCATTTTAGAGGGAATTATTCCTGGCTTGCCGTCAGTGGCAGGAAAATTTGAAGTGTTTTTTGTTAATAGCCTGGGATTACCATTCGGATCAGGGGTCATTTTCTTTACACTGGTATTTATAGGATTAATCGTATACGGGTTAATCTACTCAATAAAAAAGAATAAATACGTTCTCAATACGGCACTTTTGAGCTTGACTTTTATCATCATAGGATATTCTTCGTATATGATGATTCCTATCAGAAGTGCTTATAATCCTCCAATAGATGAAAATAATCCCGAGGAAATCATCTCTTTCGTTTCTTATTTGAAAAGGGAACAATACGGCAGCAGACCCCTCTTCAAAGGTCCTTACTATACGGCAGAGTTGATAGAAAATAAAAAAGGATCTCCTGTTTACATGAAAGGTAAGGATAGATATGTCGTTAAAGACTATAAGATCCGTCAGGTGTTTGACCCTAAACACACGACGATCCTTCCTCGTATGTACAGCTCTGACCCGAACCACATCAAAAAATATCGCGAAGTCACCGGTCTGAAAGAGGGAGAAAGGCCCGGTTGGGGAGAAAACGTATACTACCTAATTACCCATCAGTTAGGACATCAATATTTCAGGTATTTTATGTGGAATTTTGCAGGCCGGGAAAGTGATATTCAAGGCGCAGGTTTTGTAGGGGTTTTTGATGCTTTTCAAAAAGTACCTG
>JAPPDO010000289.1:0-6166 GCA_028821635.1 Ekhidna sp. | reverse complement strand
TACGGACTTCCACTCTTTTTAGGATTGCTTGGAATGTTAGTGCAATACAAAAGGGATGTAAAGCTATTTTCAGCAACAGCACTTCTCTTCTTTATGACAGGAATAGCCATCGTGCTTTACTTAAACACCCCTCCAATTGAGCCGCGGGAAAGAGATTACATCTATGCAGGTTCATTCTACATCTTTACCATTTGGATAGGTTTCGGAGTCCTGGCAGTCGCTGATATGCTTGGCAAGGTGGTGAAGCAAAAAAAAATAGCTGCAATTATTGCATCCGTTCTTTGCCTGAGTATTCCCGCTTTAATCGCAAGCCAAACGTGGGATGACCACGACAGGTCAGGTCGTTACTTTTCAGTAGACTCAGCCAAGAATTATCTCTCTTCCTGTGCGCCGAATGCCATTATTTTCACAGGAGGAGACAATGACACATTCCCCCTTTGGTATGCACAGGAAGTGGAAGGATTCAGAAGAGACATACGGGTAGTTGTATTGAGCTATTACAATACCGACTGGTATATCCAGCAAACGGCCAGAAAGGCGTATGAATCTGAACCACTCCCCTACAGTCTGGATATTAAGCATTATCAACAGGGAGGATTAAATGATTATTTACCCGTTTTTGAAAGAGATGAACTCAAGGGAAATGCCATCAATGCAGCACTCTTCCTGAGTTGGCTAAAGCAAGAAAATCCTCAACTTCAAATTCAGGCGAGTGATTGGACCAAGTACAACTTCATCCCCTCATCTACGTTGTTCTTAAACGTGGACACAGCAAAGGCTAAAGAAATTGTTCCTGAAGATATGTATGAAAACATTGTAGATCAAATGATTCTCAAAATAAAGGGCCGATCCTTGATCAAAGGAGACTTAGCATTTCTTGACTTCCTGGCAACTAATAACTGGGAAAGACCCATTTATTTGAATAACACATCTATCTCACAGCTTAAACTGGACATGAGAGACTACATAGTACAAGAAGGAATGGCTTATCGGGTAGTGCCGGCGAGAAATACAGACAGAAGAAACGGATACCCGGTAAATACCGAGGTCATGTACGAGAATGTAATGAATAAATTTACATGGACCAACCTTGACGATCCATCCATTTACTACTCTCCGGACTATCTCGGCTTTGTCCTTAATTCCCGATCTACTTTCAACATACTGGCACAAGACCTTATCAATGAGTCGCAGTACGAGAAGGCCTCAGATGTATTAAAGAAATGCCTTAAAGTAATGCCAAATGAATCTATTCCGTATGACGAGTTTAGTGCACAGCAAATAAGCATGTTTCTGGAGATTGCTTCGTATAAAACAGGTATTGCCACTGACTTAGGAACACTTGAGGAGATGGAATTAGCAAAGCATATAGCGGAAAATGTATCTGCATGGGCAAGCGGATGGCTGGATGTATATCTATCCGTTGGGCAGTCAGACGGCTATGAAATGCAGAGAAAATTAGTCGTTTTAAACGAGATAGCCAGAGCGTACAAAGCCAATGGAGACAAAGAAAATGCCTCAAAATACGAAGCTCTTTTTGAAGAGTATTACACAAAGATAGAGTCAAAGATATAAGAAAAATTTAAAGAATTAAAAGGCACTGCCAAGATATAATAGATTTACAATAAAAAATGAATTTCTGTTATTCATTTTCAGTAAGTCACCTGTCTTTCTCGTGAATCTCTTCGTAATTCCTTCTATAGTAAGAGCTAATTACTTGGATTGTCAGGAATATTAGGATTATTATCAATCTCCGTCTGAGCGTAAGGATAAAAATTTCTGGTTCGCTCAGCATCATTTCCACTGCCGGGGCCGGGACGATTAAATCTCCTGCTGTCTTCCAGTCTCAACCCTCCCATATACAACTCAATGGCGCGATTTCGATAAATCTCCTGAAGGACTGCTGTTTGATTCATCTCTCCCGCATAAACGGGTAAATTAGCCCCTAAACCGTAGATGTCATCATCCGCCGTTTTGGTTAGCACTTTATTTAGTTCAGCGACTGCATTTGTCAAATCATCTCGCCTTGCATAAGCTTCCGCTTGAATCAATAGCATCTCTCCGGGAAGGTAGACCGGAATAGGGTCATCGTCCGACTTAAAGAACCCGGTAGCATTAAATGTCCCTTCATTATTTTTCAGATAAAAAGCATGCCTCTTATCATTTACTGTATCTACTGCAATAGTGTCAGGCAGTCCCATGCTCCCATCTGTCTGAGCCTCGTATGTGTTATTATTCTCCAATGAAGTTCTGTAAACAGGGTTTTGCACTACATTATCAAATACAAATTCCGACTTAACAGTTAAATCTACTGCTTTGGCATCTGCAATGGCTCCACTGAAATCACCATTACTTAACTTGTACCGAGCCGACAGTGCCCTTGAGGCATTAAGAAGGTCAAGGTTGTCTCCAACGGCATTGTAAAAATCATCTGAAATAGATGGAGCTAAAGAGACGGCATCACTTAGTAAGGAGATAGCTTCACTAAGCAGTTGTTCACGTGGAGAGAAAGTAGCATTTTGACCACTACCAAATTTTACGGTGTTGATCACTCCCTGTTCCCAATATTGCGCTACGGTACCCAAAGCCAATGCCTTGAAAAAAGAACCGTAAGTTTTAACTCCGGCAGCGATCCCCGGATCACCAATATTGTCTGCATTGTCTATCAAATCCTGTGCATCTGAGATGGTAAGGCTTAATCCTGTCCAAAGATTGATGATAACGCCATTAGCCGACGCTACGTTGTCACCGCCATTTTCCAGTTGAGCAATGTTTGCATTGCCGGCATTAAGCACGGTCAATTCTTTTGTGGTTAATCCTGAGGCGGTAATGTTTGCATACAATGGGCTTGCCCCGCCACTGATGTAGCGTTGCTGTAGTCCTACGGCTAAGCCTATTAAACCTTCCGAAGAGTTTAAAATGTCATCTTCAGTGGCGGCATTCGGATTTACAAAGTCTGTCTCGCAGGCAGTCGTTAGACCTATCAACGCAGCGAGAAACACATATATCTTTTTCATCTTGTTCATGGATTTTAAATTTTAGAAATTAGCTGTAAATTTTATTTGATACATTCTTGGGATAGGTACATTACCGAAATCATCACCCCGTACTCTGTTGCTTTGTCCGGCAGAGTTCGTTTCCGGGTCAAAGCCGGAGTAATCATCAAACGACAGCAGATTTCTACCTATGAGAGTGACTTTTAGATTCTCAAGTCCTGCTACCGATCCAATGTCATAATTTAGGGCAACTTCTCTCAGCTTGATGAAAGACCCGTCTTCAACGTGTTCTTCCTGAATTCTGGGGCCTATAAAACCTCCTATTGCGGCTACCCATCCTCTTGGCAGTTCGCCACGCACTTCCTGTTCTGCGAGCTTGCTGCTCCCTACATTATTCCGGGTGATTTTATCCCAGTTCCAAACATCAAAACCCTGAATAGCGTCAAATTGGACTCTCAGGCTTAGTTTGTTGTATTTGAAGTCATTCACAAGTGTCCAGGTATAATCAGGGTTAGGGTTTCCAAGAATTCTTCTTAAAGGGTCACCGGTAGGCTGGCCACTATCATCTCTCATAGGTGTCCCTGTCTCATCATTACCTCGTTCAACCTGTGGCAACCCGTCAGATGTGAGCAGCAGGCTGCCATCATCCTTTCGTGCATAATATCTTGCGAAGAACACCCCCAATGCTTCCCCGTCAATTGCACTTTGCGCACCGCCGCCGCCTCTGAGTGTGACTCCGGCCCGGCCTCCTCCAATTCCACGGACCTTATTATTAAACGTGTTGAAGAGCACTGAGGCATCCCACTGGAAATCAGAGGTTTTCACAGGGGTTGCGCTTAACCTTAGCTCTATTCCCTCGTTAGTCATATTTCCAATATTCGTCAAAACGCTCGCTCCCCCTTGTGTAGGTGCCAGGTTTCTGGCTATAATTAAATCTTCTATGTCCTGGTGGTAGTATGAAAATTGTATACCCAATCTTCCTTGAAAAAATGCAAGATCGGCTCCTGCCTCAAGTTCGGTCATAACTTCCGGTTTGATTCCGGGGTCTCCGAGGTTTCGGCTCTTAATAAAACCTCCACGACCGGTGAGAGAGACGGGCGAATAAACGGTATTTCGGGAGAAAGCCCCTATCGCCGTAAGGTTCCCCGCCTTACCCCACGAAGCCCTTAGCCTAAACGTATTGCCGGATTCTTCTAGGCCGGCCAGTTCAGAAAGCAAAAGACTGCCGCTCACTTTGGGATAAAATTGATTTCTCTCATCCTCTCCAAAAGACGAGGCTCCGTCAATTCTGCCGGAGGCCGTAATGAATGCAAAGTCTTTGTATCCTATCGTTTCCTGTATAAAATAGCCCCATATACTTCGTTCTGATCGGGACTCACGCGGCAAATTAAACTGGTTGTTGATGGCCTCGGTAGTAGTAACGAAGGCGGAGAGGTCTCGCCCTTCTATGGCACTAAAGGTGGATTTGTCATATTGTAACTGTCCTCCGATTGTGGTAGTGGAAGTTAAAGCTCCGAAGGACTTTGAAAAAATTGCATTTATATCGTGATTTACCTGAAAAATATTTGAGGTAGCAACAGAAGCATATCCGTCAGGGAAAAATGGACCCGCTACCGGAGTGTACGGAATCCTGGATTGGAATGTATTCCCTACCAGCGAATAAGTATCAAATCCTATAACATAATTAAAACTCCAATTTTCAGAAGGGTTGTAATTCAATTGAAAATCTGTTATTACTCTATTGGTCTCCTGTGTGATGTCGTATCCTTCAATTACTGACAGTGGATTGAGGCGAACGGGCTCAACACCCAGCAGGTTTCCATTTTGATCTCTCTCCTCTGCATTCCATACATTATCTATGATATTCAAGGTGCTGATTGGACTAAAGAAATTATTGCCGTTAGGCCGGTCATTGCTAAAACTGTTATTGTAAACAAGACCAGCCGATACTTTTAAGGCATTATCGAAGGTTTGTTCTATTCTCAAACGACCACCGTACTTCTGAAAATCTGTATTGGCAATGATTCCCTCATTGAAACTGTATGAGGCTGATCCGAAGTATTTTGTATTTTGAGTTCCTCCTCGAATAGAGATGTAATTATCGGTTCCGATTGCAGTTTGAAAGATAAGATCCTGATAATCATATCGGGTAACATCATAAGTTTCTTCTACAAGTGGTCTCCCGGCCAAGGCCGCCGGACCAGTACCAGGATTAGCTGCCCTGTCAGCGACACTTCGCAGGTCTGCAATAGTTGTCAGCCTGTCTTGTGTGGTTCCAAGCCGATCAGACCCCCGTATCCCAAATCTTCGGGAGAAGGAATTGAATTCCAGTCTCTTTCGTACAGAGCTGGCACTGAAACCGGTGGATACCGTTACTTTCGGAACACCTGCGGCACCTCTTTTAGTAAAGATTTGAACAACTCCATTGGAAGCTCGGGAGCCATAAATAGCAGCAGCGGCAGCACCATTGATGACCTCAATGCGCTCAATATCGTTTGGATTAATATCTACAAGTCGGTTTTGTCCGGCTTCAAAATTTGTCCCTTGCGCATCCGCATTCAGATTAATAACATTTTGAGAACTGTTATCAACGATAACTCCGTCCACAATGTAGAGAGGTTCAGAGGAGCCATTGATAGTGCTCGCCCCCCGCAATCTTACTGAAAATCCACCGCCTGCATTTCCCTGATTTTGAGTGATTTGAGCCCCTAACACTCTGCCTGATAAAGCAGCTAAGGGGTTTCCTGAGCCAGTATACTCTATTTCTGATGCACTTACTGTGTTTATGGCGTTTCCAAGTGATTTTCGCTCCGTTGCTACCGAAGAGCCTGTAACTACCACCTCATCTAAGTTTAGTATATCAATGGCAAGAACCACATTTCGGGTTATTTTTTCGACCTCAGTCAAAGAAATAGTGATCCGCTCAGAACTGTAACCTATTGAGGATATAAGAATCGTGTATTCTCCGGGATCAAGATCAGCACTAAATGAATAAGCACCGTCTACGTCTGTTACGCCACCAAATGTTGTTCCGTTGATCCTTACCGTTGCGCCAATTACCGGGCCGCCGTTTGTATCAGTAATTGTCCCAGAAATGACGCTTTCGGATTGTGCTAAAAGTGGCGTAATGCCTAAATTCAGGGCTATTAAGGAGACAAACAGAAACAAAT
>JAPPDO010000083.1 GCA_028821635.1 Ekhidna sp. | reverse complement strand
TCCGGCAGATGATGCGTATTAAATCCAAATCCTTAGGCTTCTTCGGCAAAGCCGCCCCACGTGGTTCCTGACAGCACACGGTCTCCGGGCTTAAAATCAGCAATACCTTCTCCTACCTCTTGTATAATTCCGGCTACCTCGCCACCGGGAGAAAAAGGAAGCTCAGGCTGAAATTGATACTTCCCACGGCTGATCAATATATCCGGGAAATTGACCCCCGCATATTTTACTTTTATTTTTAATCCGCCGGGGCCGGGAGGGCCTATTTCATGATTTTCTAAAACGAGACCTTCTGGGCCGGATAAATCTTTTGTAAGAATTGCCTTCATGGTATTTGATAATACATTTTTCAGATGGACGACTGATCGCTACTCTTTAAGTCCTGTTCATGTAGTTAAGCAGTTCTTCTTCAGAGAACTCAGAAGGTGGAACCAACTTGTAATGCCGCTCGCTTAGCATCTTGATTCCCTCATTATGTTCAAATGAGAATAAAGCAATCTTTCCATCGGACATAAATTGAGCAGCAATCGGCACACAAATAAGTTTAGGAAATTTATTTTTACAAAGTTCAATATCTTGTTCAATTTGCACTCTGCCCTGCTTATCATTGCCTGCTTTTGCTTGTATTGGTACAATATAGTGAACTCCTTTTTTATCAATTCCTATATAGACCTCATCTGTTTCGACTTGTCCGAGATTCGGAACCGTTGTCCGCAGATGATTCTGTAAAGAGTAGCAAGCAATACCCAGAAAAATATCAATTAATCGATTGTATCTGAGAATCGCTAATAAAGCCTGTTCGTCAGTGAATGAGTATTTATTAATGACACCGGGGGTGGAGTCTAAAATCTTCGTGAACGTTAAATTGGAGTTTGGAATGATTTCTAATTTTTCTTCAAGGCTAAATTGATAGACACCTCGCCCTGCAAGTTTGATTAGCCATTCATAGCCGTCCGGAGCCGTTTGTGAAATGGACTTTGGCAACTCATTACGGAACCGAAATGAATAAAGTATGTCGCCAATATTCTTAGGAAGCTTAATGCTAATTTTTCTTGCTATTATTTCAATCTCTTCTCTTAGAAAGAGAACATTCATGTCTCCTTTTCGGTAGCTATTAAAGAATACTTTTTCTATGAGTTGAGAGTACCTATTTGCCATTTGCTCCCGTCCATTCAAGAATTAAAACTTCTTCACGTAAATCCTCTTTGGTTGCAGTTGCAAACCTTGTCCTGAATAATTCAATATCAGCTACTTTATAGCCTAGAGATTCTGCGATCTCAGCCAGGATACTTCCGGTTCTGATCATTACCCTGAGATATGAAGCCTGGTCACCCACAATATAAGCTAATTTAGCTCCATGTGCTAAGGAGTTTCGTAAATTGGATAAATGACGAGCCATACCACCGAAATATTGAAGAATCACTTTACTATACATTTTCTCAAATCCCGATGTTTTGTTTAATTCGGTTCTCCGATCCTCAATTTGTTTTGCGATTTGATGAACTATGGAAATGTCCTTTATGTACTCATGATCATTATCTTCTTTGTAGACGCTCCTTGTATTAGACCTCACAAAATTCTTTTTTACAGACCGTAACTCGTGGAGGTTTTTGACTGACCCAAGCAACACATTTTCTAATCTTGTCGTTCGTGAATAATCTTTCTCATTAGGGTAAGGAGGGGAGGTTATTACCACATTAACGGATGATCGACTTAAATATTGGTTTGAATTTCTTGAATCACCGAATATAATTTCAGCGTTCAAATCCTGATAATCATTCTGAAGATCGTTTATGTCCTCTGCAATTGTCCTTATTTGATCTAACCATGGATCAATAATAAAAGCGTCCTTTTTAATTTTCCCGACACCAATCTCAGGCCCAAATCTCAAATTACTAGCATACTTTACAGTAGTTTTGAGGAATGCTAATATTAAGTGATCCTGTGTTGCTTCAGATCGTGAGTTCCTTATTTCCTCAAGCAAGACTAAGGACTTATGAAGAGGCACCGGACTTATTGAATTTTTAATTAAAATTTTTTCACTCTCTTCAGGCAGCTTTCTCAAGAAAGTGGCGTTGTTTGAAACCAAGCTTCGGTCGTCAATTCCCTCATTGAGAAGTCTTTTATTTACTTTTTGAGCAATATCAAGAGCAACATTAATGAGTTCATCTGTATTGATATTCCAATTGAGTTTAGTCTTGGTTGCATAGCGTACTATGGGATTTGCCTCAATACCGATTGAATTACGAAGATTAATTTTAGATTCGATGAGGGTTGTCCCTGTTCCGCAAAAAGGATCTAATATGCGTTCACTTTCACTAACATCAAATTTTTCGAGGTAGTATTTAACCAGATGAGGCGGAAATGAGAGTACAAATCTATACCAGTTATGAATTGCGCCGTCCTCTTCCTTGACCTTGTTCGTTCTGTACGCTGCGGCTATTTCTCCAACACTATTACTCATTGACTGCAAGATAGCAGAAATCGTTCTTA
Source organism: Ekhidna sp. (assembly GCA_028821635.1). Lineage (GTDB taxonomy): Bacteria > Bacteroidota > Bacteroidia > Cytophagales > Cyclobacteriaceae > Ekhidna. The sequence continues at coordinate 6,067 of JAPPDO010000083.1, read as the reverse complement.
ATAAAAGACATTTCAATAGTACGCAACCGAAATGAGTATGCACTCAAAAGAATAGATGCACTAAAAGGCCTTACTTTGCATTTTTCTTTCAAATAGCTCAGTTTGTATGTTCATTTTATTATGGTGCTGTCACTTGTTTAATACTATCTCTCTCAAGTTCTGCAAAAGAAAAAAAACAGTTACTAACCTCGGGTAATTTTGAACTTGGTTATAACTCAATGGGTGGTATCACGTTCATTTACTCTCCGGAGTCTTCTGTAAAATCTAACTTTCAGCCAAGTCTTTAGGAATGTCGAGGATTAACGCTATGAATCTTTCAACGGACGATCCAATGCTTTGGCTGGTAAGAGACAGATTTTACCATGATTGTTAGTTAATCCGATAAAACTAAAATTTTTTCGCTTAATCCCAGCTTATGAATTATTTGTTTAGACTTTTCAATGATTCGCTCTTTCCGGGGATGACTGACCATAAAAAACTTCTCCCCCGAATCTAACTTCAAAAAACTGCGATATTCGTAGTTAGTCAGGATGCTTTTACTATTTGCAAGAGAGTACATGGTTTGTCTGGTTTTGATTCGATTAACGAATATCTTTTCAATGGATGTGACGGGAGTGATCCGACCAAATTTAAATCCCATAACCCATACACCGATAAAGATCTCCCCCTCCTCCATATTTATTGTTAAAATGTTAGTCGCAAACCAAACGGCGGGTGTTAATGTAGAAAATATAATCGCAAGAGCTATCGAATAAGGCCAGACTAACTGTCTTATACTCATAATGATGAGCACAACAAAAACCATTGCTATAAAAAATCTAAATGGAAGTGGCAGGCTCTTACCCTGATGTATTCTCATTATTTTCATTTAATTAATGAAATTTGCCAAAACTATTTTTTATGTAGTTAGTTGTAAACTTTATTCAGAGAACTATTTCACGGATGAAAGTTATTCCCTTTTTCCCATTAAACCTGGTTGCTTTTCCCGGTGAGGAGGTAAACCTTCATATTTTTGAGCCAAGATACAAGCAGCTTGTAAACGATTGTTTAGAAAATTCAGGGGTATTTGGCATACCCTCCTATGTTACCAACAAGATTGAGTTGGGAACAGAAGTGATGATAACAGAAGTGACCAAAGCTTACGCTGACGGGCGGATGGATATCAAAACAAAATCTTTAAATGCTTTTATAGTCAATGATTATTGGAATCCTTGGGGTGAAAAGCTTTATGCAGGTGGCGAAATACTTAAAATAAACGAAGAGGATGCTGATACGGATTCACTACTACTTTTTAAGGTAAAAGAACTCTGCGGCCAGTTGTTTGCCTGGCTTGATGCGGTAGATTCCCCTGATGTTTCCTGCATTAATTCCGTATATGAAATTGGGCATAAGATAGGTTTGAAATTAGAGGAGGAGTACCAACTGCTGTCGATGACACATGAAAACGACCGACTTCGGTTTGCTATTAAGCATCTTGAAAATCTTTTGCCTGCCCTGGAAAGGGTTCATTGTGCACAGGAGAGGATCAGGCAAAATGGTCATTTTAAACACCTTGACCCGTTGGAGTTTTAACCGATTGTAAAACTTCCGAAAGACTTCATTAAATTTCCTGCCATGAATGAGATCAGTGGATTTGGCGTTGTGCTCCTCTTTTTTGTGGGAGGGACATTGTTTATTCTTGTGACTCTGTTAGCGGGTAAGATTTTGAGACCAAATCGTCCAAATCAAGAAAAATTGACTACCTATGAGTCAGGTGAAGATCCCTCGGGTGCAGCTTGGAGTCAATTCAATGTAAGATTTTATGTAGTAGCTTTGGTATTCCTTCTTTTTGAAGCAGAGTTAGTCTTTCTCTTTCCATGGGCGATTGTTTTTGGAAAGGAAGATTTAGTTAGAGAGACTGACGGCCTCTGGGCAAGCTTCACCATAATCGAAGCATTTATTTTTATCAGTATCTTGGCACTCGGTCTGGCGTATGTTTGGGCTAATGGAATGTTAGCATGGGTGAAACCGGAACCAAAACAGACCGACTTTAAATCAAAGATTCCTCCAAGTGCCTATTCAAAGTTTAATTGATGGATGAAAGCCTCTCAAATGTAGGTCGGATAAAGACCGGTGAAAGTGGAATTATCATCTCCAAACTGGATGATTTGTTAAATTGGGCAAGGTTAAGCAGCCTCTGGCCGATGGGATTCGGCCTGGCCTGTTGTGCCATTGAGTTTATGTCTACTGCGTCATCTGCGTATGACTTGGATCGCTTCGGAGTAATTCCGAGAAACTCTCCACGACAGTCAGATGTGATGATTGTCTCCGGAACAGTGACTTTCAAGATGGCCGAGCGTGTTAAAAGGCTCTATGAACAAATGGCTGAACCTCGGTATGTTATTTCAATGGGGTCTTGTGCCAACTGTGGCGGCCCTTATTGGGAACATGGATACCATGTGTTGAAGGGCATTGATAGAGTCATACCTGTGGATGTGTATGTGCCTGGCTGTCCGCCCCGGCCTGAGGCCTTAATAGGGGGATTTTTGAAGCTTCAGGAAAAGATTAAAGGTGAATCTGCATTAAGACCTAAAGGAATTGAAAAATTAATGAAATAAGGAAATGTCGTTTGAAGAAATCAAAGAACTAATAAACAGGCAGTTCCCCGTCGCTATCCTTTCTGAGGATTTAACTGCTACGCCCAATACGCTGGAGATTTCAAAAGACTTCATTCTGTCGGTCTGTCAGTTACTTTACGAGCATGATAAGACCTACTTTGATTCTTTGTCATGCCTTACAGGTTTGGATAATGGACCGGAAATAAATACAATGGAAGTAATTTACCATCTTTATAGTATTCCCTATGATCTCCACCTGGCATTAAAAGTTATTTTAAAGAGAGAAAGACCTGAAATTGAATCAGTGGCATCCATCTGGAAAACGGCAGACTGGCACGAAAGAGAAGCGTACGATTTACTTGGTATAACCTTTAGAAACCATCCTGATTTAAGAAGAATTCTATTGCCGGCAGACTGGGAAGGGCACCCTCTCAAAAAAGATTATGTGGAGCCGGAGTTCTATCATGGCATGAAAGTTGATTATTGATGACCTCCCAACTTACCGCATCCGAACCACTTAAATACTCCGAATCAAACCTCCGAACAGAGGAGATGATCATCAATATTGGACCACAGCACCCGGCGACTCATGGTGTTTTAAGACTAGAAGTGGTGACAGACGGGGAGTTAGTGGTGGATGTGGTGCCGCACCTCGGTTACTTACACCGTTGCTTTGAGAAACATGCTGAAGCTTTAGCCTATAATCAGATCATTCCTTATACTGACAGGATGGATTATGTAGCGGCCATGAACAATGAGTGGGCTTTTGTGATGGGCGTGGAAAAGATGCTGGGAATTGACCAAGACATCCCGAAAAGAATTGAGTACATACGAGTGTTAGTCTCAGAACTTAACCGTATCGCTTCACACTTTGTCGCACTGGGCACTTATGGACTGGATATCGGCGCATTCACTCCGTTTCTTTGGATGATGCGTGACCGGGAGCATATCTTAAGAATGCTGGAATGGGTCAGCGGTGCAAGAATGCTTTACAATTACATCTGGGTTGGGGGGCTTTTTTACGACCTGCCCGTAGGATTTGAGGAGCAAACCAAAGCGTTTGTGACCTACCTAAAGCCTAAGTTGAAAGAAGTTGAGACAATACTCGTATCAAATAAAATATTTGTTGAACGTACAGCCAATGTTGGCATATTAGATCGTGACTTAGCTATTAACTATGGCATCACAGGGCCGATTTTGAGAGGATCAGGACTAAGATTCGATTTAAGAAAAGTGGATGGCTACAGTGTATATCCCGAACTGAACTTTGAGGTGCCGGTCGGGGAAGGATTTCAGGGCACCGTTGGGGATTGTTGGGACAGAACATGGGTAAGGTATCGGGAATGCTGGGAGTCGGTCAGGATCATAGAACAATGTATAGAAAAGTTACTTGCAGATCATAAGCGAACCAGGGAGTTTAATCCGCAGGCTTTAGTGCCTAAGAAGATAAGACCGAAAGCACAAGACTTATATGTTCGGGCAGAAAATCCTAAAGGAGAGCTGGGCTTCTTCTTTCGGGCAAACGGCCGAGCAGACCAACCCTTCAGATGCAAAGCACGAGGCCCCAGCTTTTCTAACCTCTCCGTCTTGCCCGAAATAAGTAAAAATTGTATGTTAGGCGATCTCTTCGCAATCGTAGGATCCCTCGATTTCGTAATGGGGGAAGTTGATCGATGATAAAAATCCTTTCCAGTGAGCAAATCCGGAGAGCAGATGAATACACCATAAAAAATAAGCCTATTCTTTCTTACAACTTGATGCAACAGGCAAGCGAAGCATTTGTTGAAAAATTCTTAGTACTGGTCCCCAACAAGAAAAAAGTCAGGGTCTTCTGTGGTCTGGGAAACAATGGAGGCGATGGGCTGGCCATAGGAAGAATCCTTGAAAAACGTGGATGGGAAGTATTTAAATACCTAGTGGGCAATCCCCAAAAGGGGACAAAAGATTTTAAACAAAACCTTGACCAATCAAACCTTTATAACGTCATCAATTCGGCTGAAGACTTACCGGCTTTTGATGAAGATGAAGTCATCATTGATGCGTTGTTTGGATCAGGACTATCCCGTCCGCTTGAAGGTGTCCATAAAGAAGTAATTGATTATTTAAATCAGCAGGAAAAGGTAAAAGTGTCCGTCGATATTCCCTCCGGATTGTACAGTGACAAATCCACGAACAAAGAAGTCGTATTTAAAGCACATCACACCATCAGCTTCCAACTTCCAAAACTCACTTTTTTGACCCCGGAGAATCACAAGTTCGTCGGCACTTGGCATCTTGTTGATATAGGGCTAAGTGAACGTTTTATCAAAAATGAATCCACTCATTTTTACCTCACAGAGAAAGAAGATTTAAGAGACCTTGTCCCTAAGCGTTCTCGGTTTACCCACAAGACGGAGGTAGGAAAGCTGCTGATAGTTGCCGGAAGCAAAGGGAAAGTCGGATCTTCAATTTTAGCAACAAGAGCCGCTTTTAGGGCAGGTGCAGGATTGATTAATGTTTGTAGCCCCAGATGCGGCACCCGGGCACTACAAATAAGTGTCCCCGAAGCAATGACCATTGAAGGAGTGGGCAAAAATTACGTAACAAAAATTCCGAAAGGAAAAGACACCATTGCCATTGGGCCCGGCTTGGGAACGAAAACAAAAACAATAGCTGCATTTGAGTGCCTGCTCAAGCAATGCGAGAAACCCGTAGTCATAGATGCTGATGCAATAAACATGATAGCTAAGAGGAAGGGTCTACTCAAATTGGTTCCGAAGCATTCAATTTTTACCCCTCACCCCGGAGAGTTCATGCGATTGGTCGGACATGGGGAGAATGATTTTCATAAACTTGAATTGCTCCGTTCCTTTTGTAAAGAACAAGAATTTAATGTAGTCCTAAAAGGTGCTTTCTCCGCCGTATGCAATACAGAAGGAACGATTCATTTTAACCCCTCAGGCAATCCGGTGCTGGCAACGGCCGGAAGTGGTGATGTCCTAACCGGCATTATTGGGGCTTTTCTGGCAAATGGACTGGAGCCTTTTGATGCTTTGCGTCTTGGGGTTTATGTGCACGGGGCTAGTGGGGATATGCTTGAAAAAGAAAAAACCGGATTAGGGATGATGGCTTCTGATATTATTGAAATAATCCCTAATGTATTAAAGGCATTATCGCTAGAAATAGCGTAAGGATCATGAGGATTTTTTTTACCACAAAGTTTGGCACGAAGTACACAAAGAAGATGCGATAGTAAAGCGTAGCCGCTCCCGCTAGACCTTCTTAGCCGGATTACAAACTACACCTAGATAGGGGGTTTTGCAGATCTCTCTCCGTGCCCTCCATGACTTCTTTGTGTCCTTTGTGTGCCCTTTGGGTTTAAATCGTTATTAGTTTGGTCAGCGAAGGCATGATACGAATAAGAATAAAATCACGGTAATCCTTAAACTATGTTTAATTATGAAACTTAAATCATCGCAAAGATACGAAAG
>JAPPDO010000381.1 GCA_028821635.1 Ekhidna sp. | reverse complement strand
AGGCTACAAAACGCAATGAATCTAATTATTAGTCTTTATCTAGCCATTAAGAAAGGCTGCTAACTTTTTTAGGGAAAATCGGTGTTTTACGGATGGGGTAAAATTTTCTAATCTCTCTGTCATTACCTTCCTAAATAGACCATCAAGATGGAGACATCTGAGGGAGATACGCCGCTGATTCTCGAAGCCTGTCCCAGTGTTTTGGGTTTTATTTTGTTTAGTTTTTCCTGTCCTTCAGCGGAGAGGGACGGAACTTTTAGAAAGTTAAAGGAAGGATGAATTTTAAGGTTCTCCAGCCGATTCATTTTATCCGAATTGTCCTGCTCTCGTTGGAGGTACGTTTCGTATTTGATTTGGACTTCAGCTTGTTCGGCAGCTTCATCGGAAAAGCCGCTGAGTGTATTTTTTATTGACTCTGAGAAGTTATTGAGATGGCTGACTTTTATTTCCGGTCTTTTGAGAAGGTTGTACAGAGAGCTTTTATCCTTTAGAGGGGCAGAGGATAGCCGGGATAAGTGCTCTTGAGCCTCTTCGGGTTTAAGTTTAATTTGTTTGAGTTTGCTTGTTAGCTCTTCCGTTGAACGTTGCTTGTTCAACATTTCTTCAAATCTGTCTTTACCGGCAAGGCCGAGTTTAAATGACTTTTCCGTAAGCCGTAGGTCGGCGTTATCCTGCCGTAGTAATAAGCGATATTCTGCCCGTGAGGTGAACATACGGTACGGTTCCTCTGTTCCCTTGTTGATAAGGTCATCAATAAGCACTCCGACGTATGCTTCGTTTCTTTTCAGGATAAACGGTTCCTTATTGTTTAATCGAAGATGTGCATTAATCCCTGCCATCAGCCCCTGACAGGCGGCCTCTTCATAGCCGGTCGTACCGTTGATTTGCCCTGCAAAGTATAAGCCACCGATGATTTTGGTTGCAAGGGTTGGGTTAAGTTGGGTGGGCTGGAAAAAGTCATACTCTATGGCATACCCCGGTCGGAACATTTTGGCTTTTTCAAAGCCCGGAATTAATTGTAATGCCTGATGTTGAACGTTTTCGGGCAATGAAGTGGAGAATCCGTTAACGTATATCTCCACTGTATTCCAGCCTTCCGGTTCTACAAATATCTGATGTCTTTCACGCTCTGCAAACCTGTTGATCTTATCTTCAATAGACGGACAGTATCTTGGACCTAATCCTTTGATACGCCCCTGAAACATGGGGGATCGTTCAAAACCTGATTGAAGCACTTCGTGAACGTTTGCATTGGTGTAGGTAATGTGACAGCTTCTTTGTTTTTTAAGAGGCGATGTTGATGACAGGTATGAGAACTTTACGGGTTGTTCATCTCCTTTTTGCTCCTCCATTTTATCAAAATTCAGCGATCGACCATCAACTCTTGGAGGTGTGCCTGTTTTCATTCTTCCCGCTTCAAAGCCTAATTTAATGAGTTCTTCTGTGATTCCTTTGGCAGTTTTCTCCCCTACCCTTCCACCGCCAAATTGTTTTTCTCCTATGTGGATGAGGCCGTTCAGAAAAGTGCCGTTCGTCAGGATAACAGCCTTAGCTTTGATTTCTAATCCCATGCCTGTCTTGACTCCGCTCACTTTATTTCCGGATATTATCAGGCCGGTCACCATCTCTTGCCAAAAGTCAAGATTAGTTATGCTTTCTAGTGTGAGTCGCCATTGCTCTGCGAATCTCATTCTGTCAGACTGCGCACGGGGGCTCCACATGGCAGGCCCTTTGGATCGGTTCAACATTCTGAACTGAATCATTGTCCTATCAGTCACAATGCCGGAATAACCTCCAAGCGCATCTATTTCACGCACAATCTGTCCTTTTGCAACTCCCCCCATGGCCGGGTTGCAGGACATTTGGGCAATAGTGTTCATGTTCATCGTGACGAGTAGCACCTTTGATCCTAGGTTAGCAGCGGCGGCGGCAGCTTCGCAGCCGGCATGACCGGCACCCACTACAATAATATCATATCCCTGCAGCATGATTTGTTCTTGACTAATGATAATATTTTCATAACTATTTTGATTTATAGTTAAGTTGACAGTAATATTAAATTAAAAAAGGTAGCGACTGATAATAGGTCAGAAAAAATGATCTTAAAAAATATATTTTTGTCAAATAACAAAAATACTATGACTGACAGTTTAGTACTTGAGGATTTAGTAAAATACGTTTCAAAAAACGGCTCAAAGACTAGCATAAAACCCGTTTTCAAGACAGAGAGTTTTTGTCTTTACCAAGACAACTCCCTGACAGTGATGTCAAGGTTTCCTGAGGGTTATGTGGATATGATTTTTGCCGACCCGCCTTACATGCTTTCTAATGACGGCATCACTTGCCACGCGGGGAAGATGGTAAATGTAAACAAAGGCAAGTGGGACAGAAGCCAAGGTTTTGAAAACGATGTTGCATTTCACGAGCAGTGGATTACCGAGTGCAGACGAGTCCTTAAACCCGAGGGAACCATCTGGATTAGTGGGACAATGCACAGTATTTACCAATGCGGCTTTTTGTTACAAAAACAGGGTTTTCATCTTCTGAACGATATTGCTTGGTTCAAGCCCAACGCTGCACCAAATTTGGCCTGCACAACATTCGCACACAGCCACGAAACACTTCTATGGGCTAGAAAAGAGAAAAAAGCTAAAAGTACGTTTAACTATGACTTGATGAAAAACGGCAGTTTTCCGGAAGATAAGATGAAGAGATACAGTAAACAAATGCGATCTGTTTGGTCAATCCCCACCCCGCCACAAGAGGAGAAGGAATTTGGAAAGCACCCGACACAAAAGCCAATTGCCTTATTAAAACGTATTGTACTCTCCTCAACAAAGGAAGACGATATTGTGTTTGATCCTTTTAATGGGGGCGGAACAACGGGACTTGCCTGCAAGCTCGTTGGAAATCGAAAGTATATCGGTATTGATATAAGTGAGGATTATATCAATTTAACAGTAAAAAGAATTAAAAAATTATCAAAACAGTCAACAATTTTTGAATACACGTAATGAATGACAGTTCTTGGAGGGCAATCTTTGATAAATATAAAATCCATCTGCACAATTTTAACAGAACGCCTTATATTATTACAGCAGAAAAGATAAAACAAGCAACTGCCCACTTCAAAAAGACTAACGCAAAGGAAGTCCGAATACTTTGCAAGCAAGATTCACGGGAGGACAGACCGCAGGTTTTTATTGACAATGGCGTTTTCCTTCTTCCGGTGAAGAATGGCACGTATGCCATTGTGAAAGGAGAGGGCTATATGGACATCCCTGAAATAAAAAATGCCGTAGAGATATACACTTCTAGCTTAGATTTTCATCTTGATACCTCACAAGTGGGTGACTCGGAAATGCAACATCTTGACTTTGCTTATGCAGTGAGTTTAATCAGAACTTTTTTAAAAGATGATACGCTTGTCCTGACAATAAGAGGCCGAAAGTACACTCCACAATTTTCTTTTCGGGTTGGCAAACAAGAAATAACGACTGAAAGCGTACAGACAGAAGTTGATGCTGGTTATGAGGGTAAAAATCTAGTAGCACTGGTAGAGGCAAAAAACAGCAAGACAAACAACACAATTATTCGACAGTTTTTTTATCCGTTTAGGCAATGGTCGCATCACAAAGACAAGAACGTGAGGATATTGTTTTTTGAAAAAAGGGGAAACCATTACTCTTTTTGGCAATTCGATTTTGACGACATTAACGACTATAACAGCATACGACTTACACAAAGCTGCCGACACCAAATAGTAGAGAAGTAAAAAATATGTCTGTCATGCTGTTTGTGTTTCACGTGGAACCTTTCGTTTTTAGCAAAGATAAGCAGGCGTCTTCTCTTTCTCTCATAAGGAGTCTGTCCGCCTCTGTCTTATCGTCGAACCCGATTAAATGAAGAAGCCCATGCACGACGGCCCGATACAGTTCTTGACAAAAGCCTGTTCCAATGCGTTCTGAGTTCTCCCTCACCCTTTCAATACTGATAAACACGTCACCTTCTATCTCATCAGAAGATTCAGAGTTGTCGAAAGTAATAATATCTGTGAAGAAGTCGTGATTTAGGTACTTACGATTAATATTTGCCAGATATTCATCTGAGCAGAAGATATAATTAAGGGATTTTAAATGAAAGTTGTGAGTCGATAGTATATTTTTTAGCCATGAGGTTAATGCACTTTTCCTGTTAAGGCTGAATGAAATATCTTCAGTAAAAAAATGAATCATCAGGAGAGATAAAAACACAGTTCAGCGATTCTGCCATTCTTTTTGAAAGAAACTTCATCACATAAGTTTTTCATCAGAAAGATTCCTCTCCCCCCGGATTTATTAACGTTCTCCGGCAAGGTAGGATCGGGCAAATTATTGTAGTCAAACCCAACTCCTTCATCCCGAACAGTGAATTTTATTAGCGACTTTTCCAAAGAAAGTTTTAAGTAAACATTTTTTTTATTATCTGATTGATTACCATGGACGATCGCATTATTTACCGACTCTGTTACTGCGACCATTATGTTCCCATAGATATCATCGTTGATATGATATTTTTCTTTTGCATTGTCAATAAAGCTTTCAACAATTCTAATGTTCTCAGGGAGGGAGGGAATTTGTATTTGAATGTTATCTATCATCTTTATTTTCCTCTACTGATACGCCTGAAGTAATCGTTTACTTCTTTTTTATAAAATGAGTTTAATTCTATGGGGATCGTTCTTAACAGTTCTATTTCTTTTTTCTTGAGCTTGAGGTATTCTTCAAATCCGGGTGGAATTTCCCGGCTTATGATAGATGGTCTTTTTGCTTCTCTTTCTTCTTTGGCTTCTTGCTCTTTTTGTGATTTTTCGGCTTCCAGTAACCTGGTCTCAATTTGTTTCTGTCTATATATTATTTGCTGGCTTAGTCTTTTGTTTACTAGGTCTATCTCGTTTTGTTCCATCATCTGTATGGCTTTCTTTAAATCGTCTCCTCCTTTATTTCCCGGTTTGCCTTCTTGCGCTTCTTGTAACCTCTCCAGTTCTCTACGGATAAGTTCCTGTTCAGCGGCCATCCTCGCAAGTTCTTCTGAAAGCTTCCGACCGGATTTTCCCGAGCCCTTTAGCTCCTCCATTTTTTGACTTAGTTGCTTTTGTAATTCCTGAAGATCAGAAATCCCTTTATCTTGTGGTTTTTCACCTTTACCGGTACCATTTGCTTCAGCCATGGACAACTGCATTTGTTGCATGGTATTATCCAAAAGAAGTGCAAGGTTATTTAAGGCGGTCATAATGAATTGCTGACTGCTGAGCGTCTTTCCTCTGTTCTTATCTTTCAGGAACTTGATGGCCTCATCAATGTTTTGATTGATGTTTTCTACTTCCCTAGTGACAAAAGAAGATAGCTGAACAACTCTTGAGGCGAGTGCCAGCAGACTGTCTTGTATTACACTGGAATCATCTCTCAATTTCAATTGATTTTGTGAAAGTTCTAAAAATCTGGGATCAGACTGGTTGATATTTCTCATTTCATTCATCAAATCTTCCTGATTGAATGAGAGTTTCAGCAAATTATCTAGTATGTCTCTTAGTTGGTCAAGGTTTGCCTGTATCATTTCCATTTGCATGTTGCCTTGCATTTTGGAGAGTTTGCCGCTTAGGCTTTTCATTTTTTGTGCAGCATTTTTTTGTTTTTGACCAATCTGCCCATTTTTTCTTACATTATCGTTATCCTTGACATCGCTTTCTTTTTGATTATTTTCCTGTGCCTCTTTTGCCTGTTGATTTTTTAATTCTTCAGCGATTTCTCGGAGTTCTTTGGTTATTTGCTTTTCTTCAAATTCAAAATCCTCCAGCGGCTCAGGTCTTTTCAGTTCCTGATTCATATCCATGACCTTTTTCATGCTTTCTCTGAATCTCTTGAATTCGTTTTGAATATATTCCTGCTGTTTTTGAGATTCTTTAAGAATATTTTCTTTTGAGGCTTGTTCCTGCTGTTTACTCAAAGAGTCAAGTTGCTGTAAACTGCTTTCCAACTGTGCCTCCATTTTAAGCCTTTTGAACAATTCCCTAACCCTTTCCAGATCTCTTTCTAAGTTTCTTTCACTCCTCTGAAGTTTTCTGAGCTGCTCATTGATTTGATCTCCTGAAGGATTTTTTTCCATAAGTTCTTGGAGTTTTTCGTATAGTTTACGTGTTTCTTCATCAATTAAATCGTTCATCAACTCTTCAAATTTCTCATTCTTTTTGAGTTGAGAATCGCTTTGTTTATTGAATTTATTGGCAGATTTTTGTAGTTTCTGATACTTTTTTTGAAGTTCTTCAATCTGCTCATTAATTTCTTTTTTGTCTTTTATAACTTTTTCTAAAATTTTCTTTTCCTGCCAATCAAACGTTGGGTTCGTTTTTAACTTATTTTCTAGGTTCGAGAGTCTATCAGCAATATCTTCAGTACCTTTTTTTGAATTGCTGAGAATATTTTCTACTTCATCACTTTTATTATCAATTAATTTTTCAAATGCTTCTTTTGACGGGATTTGCAAAATGAAGGTTTTGGAGTTCGCTGTCTTGAAATGATTGATCTCGTCATTGTCCCTCACAGCTAAATACATTTCCAGCCCCTTTTCGGCAGCAAGGTTGAAGGAGTCTAAGCTACAGGTTGCAAAAAAACTCTGAGAGCTATTGGAGGGATTGATTTCAATTGGAATGGATAAAAAATCCGGTGATTCTTCCGTTTTATAATTGAGGATAAGATCTTTGAAGCCGTAATCATCTGTAATTGTTCCAGCTACGGTAATGAATTGATATGCCACAGAATCCGGGATAAATTCTGCATTGATATCAGGAAATTGATCTGCAACTACATTTATTTTATAGTTTAATTTTGATTTATTTTTTGAAACATTATTTTTTAACTGTATTTCATAAGTTGAGGACTCAAAAATTCTCTTCTCCAACGTAAACAACTGATCATTTTGTTTGCCAAGTGAAATCGTATCTTTCGCAAATAAAATGGCAGTCTCATCGGTATGCTGACCTTTTATTTCCCAGAGGACTCTACTCCCTTCAAGAACTGTAAAATCTCCAGTGTTTGTATAAAATTGTTCACCTGCACCTGTATAGCCAGGATTTAGTACCATGATATTCATTGATACGAGATACGGTCTTTCCAGTACTACGAGGTTGTATTCTTTAGAAGAGAACCCTCCGGCCTCAATACGCCATGTTTTGGATGTCCTAACCTTTTCAAAAACATATTCATAAGTTCTGTCACCGGTTTCGGAGAGTGCTATTGAAGTCTTATCATTAACAATTAGAGCTATTTTTTCCGGTATTGCATCCCCATCTATGGAAAATGATAGCCGATAGTCTTCACCCTTGAATACACTGAAACGTTGATCTTCGATAATGAATTTGAAAGGCATCTTGCGTTCAAATTTTTGGTTAAAGTTTACGATTCTTTTGGGACTATCTCTAACGATCTCAGGGCTGATAAAAGAAATTAATGAGAAGCATACAAGGATAGCCAGGAATAGAAAAGCATATTTTCTTACAGGCTTAAAATTTACTGCTGCGGTGAACGTAAGTTTTTCAAATTCAATGGACTTTTCTTTTAAAGCAGCGAGAATTAACGCCTGATCAAAAAAGGAAGTTTCTTGTTTTAACTGAAGAAAGTTGATTAATTTGTCCTCAATCTCCGGGAAATGAAATGAAATATCTTTCGCTGCATCCTCATCATCTTTTCCTTTGCGAATTTTAAGAATCTTTAAAAGGGGATTAACAATCAGGTAGCTTAATGTAATAACTGAAAAGGCGATCAGTGTGATAAGAAGGAAAACTCGGGCATGTGAGCCTAACCACAGTTTATATTCTATGAAAGAGAACAGAAGGAGGATGCAAACATTAAAAATCAAGAAGGAGAGTATTCCGATGATGACCTGTCTTCTGTAAAACCTTGACTTATATGCCGCTATTTTTTGTAATATCGTTTCGTGCTTATCCATGTAGCTTTAACGGAAAATTTTATCATAAGGTGCCGTTACCAACTAAACTCCTTGGAAAAATATTCCAGTATCTGTATTTTTAACAATTTTTCTTGTTCCATTAAGTCGAAACCCGGTAGATTTTTAAGTAATTTCCAATGAGGCCATCCGTCCTCATCATGTCCTTCAAACTCATAATACCCGGCTAAGGACAACACCTTGCAGATCGCAATATGTAACAAATCTTGCTTTTGTTCCTTAGAAAAGTTCTTTGCTCCCTGACCTAACTCCTGAACACCGATAAGGAATAAAGCCGCATTCAGGTCTGAAGGACGTTTTCCCGTGACTTCTTTGATTTTATACATCAGATCAACCCAATCCTTTTGAAGTGTCAAATCCTGTTTAAAAACCATATTTAACCATTAATTTAGCTACAATGATTCGTGATTTAATTTCACTAATATATCCATCCGTTTGTATCAACTGTAATACTTCGTTGATTCAGGCTGAAAAATATGTCTGCACTAAGTGCAAAGCTGACCTTCCATTCACTTCTGACTCCCTTTACCACGAAAGTGAGTTATTGAAGAAATTTTCCTACAATGCTAATGTAAAAGCCGCCGCCTCTCT
>JAPPDO010000315.1 GCA_028821635.1 Ekhidna sp. | reverse complement strand
AAACTAAAGGAAGGGGATGCTCTAATGAAGTTTGACACGGTGGTAGCAAATCCGAAATTCAGTTTGGACAAATGGGGAAAGACGGAAGATGATAAAGAAAAGGAACGATCAAGTTCCAGTTATGATCCCGAGACTGATCCATACAACCGTTTCTGGAGAGGTATTCCTCCAAAGAGTAAAGGGGATTGGGCTTTTATCAGCCACATGATTGAAACCACTTATGAGGGTTCCGGTAAAGTAGGCGTGGTGGTTCCGCATGGCGTATTGTTCCGTGGCGCATCAGAAGGTAAGATCCGAAAGAAGACCATCGAAGAAAACTTATTAGAAGCAGTTATAGGCTTACCAGCCAACCTCTTTTTTGGTACAGGTATTCCGGCAGTTATTCTCATCTTCAATAGGGGAAAGAAGGGCAATGAAAATGTGCTTTTCATAGATGCCAGCCAGCGATTCGAAGCTGGTAAAAATCAAAACGTTCTCCGTGAGCAGGACTTAAATAACATAGTCAGCACCTACGAAAAATTCAATGCCGGTGAACTAGGCGAAGGAGTGACTGAAGAAAAATATAGCTATGTAGCCACTCCTGATGAAATAGATGAAAACGAATACAACCTCAATATCCCTCGCTATGTGGACACTTTCGAAAAAGAAGCTGAAATCAATGTAAAAGAGGTGCAAAAGAAGATTGATGGTTTAGAGAAGGAGCTGGCTGATGTACAGGAAGAAATGAACGGGTACTTAAAGGAGTTAGGACTGTAAATTGTCAGAAAAATGTCAGAATGACCGATTAAATGGATTTTAGGATTACTCGGATTTTCGTATGGAGCTAAAGTATAAAGACATTACAGAAAGGATTATTGGATCATCTTTTGAAGTACATAAGTTTCTTGGGAATGGATTTCAAGAGGTGATTTATCAACGTGCGCTGGCTTGGGAGATGCGTCAGGCAAACCTTGATTTTTCGCGTGAAATTGAGCAGGATATATTTTACAAAGACTTACCAAAACCTATCGGCACTCGAAGGGCAGATTTTGTAGTGGAAGAAAAAGTATTGGTAGAATTGAAAGCCATTAAAGAGCTGGAAGATGTGCATTTGGCACAGGCACTAAACTATCTCAAAGCCTATAAGCTAGAAGTGGGATTGTTAATCAATTTCGGCAGTAAATCACTCACGTTTAAACGACTGGTGTTATGAGTGAGAAAAATTATCTGAAACACGGATTAGGCAGATTAAAAGATTCCACAGACAAAAAATCTGAGCTATCCTGTGATGCATACAAAGAAGAGAAACACAGATTAGACGGATTAAAAGATTCCACAGATTTTAATCCTACAAACTCAAAATCCGAGCCATCGGTGCAATCCAAAGAAAACTATGATTCCGACAAAATGAGGAGACACGGATTAGGCAGATTAAAAGATTCGGCAGCTAAAAAATCCGAGCCATCAGTGCAATCCAAAGAAAACTATGATTCCGACAAGATGAGGAAACACGGATTAGGCAGATTAAAAGATTCGGCAGCTAAAAAATCCGTGTCATCAGTGCAATCCAAAGAAAACTATGATTCCGACAAGATGAGGAAACACGGATTAGGCAGATTAAAAGATTCGGCAGCTAAAAAATCCGTGTCATCAGTGCAATCCAAAGAAAACTATGATTCCGACAAGATGAGGAAACACGGATTAGGCAGATTAAAAGATTCGGCAGCTAAAAAATCCGTGTCATCAGTGCAATCCAAAGAAAACCATGATTCCGACAAAATTGGGAAACATTCATTAGGCAGATTAAAAGATTCGGCAGATAAAAAATCCGAGCCATCTGCGCAATCCAAAGAAAACTATGATTCCGACAAAATTGGGAAACACGGATTAGGCAGATTAAAAGATTCCGCAGCTAAAAAATCCGAGCCATCGGTGCAATCCAAAGAAAACTATGATGCAGACAAAATGAGGAAACACGGATTAGACAGATTAAAAGATTCGGCAGCTAAAAAATCCGAGCTACCCTGTGATGCATACAAAGAAGAGAAACACAGATTAGACGGATTAAAAGATTCCACAGATTTTAATCCTACAAACTCAAAATCCGAGCCATCTGCGCAATCCAATAAATCCGTGCTTCAGACAGAAGAAATAAGACCTGAATACAAGCTCACAAAAGCGGGGTGGATTCCTGAAAGTTGGAGCTTAGGTAGACTTGAGAATCTTGTGATAATAAGGAGTGGAAATAGTCCTTCAAATTTCGAACTATCAGACTCAGGAAAGTATCCTTTTCTAAAAGTAGAAGATCTAAATAATTGCAACAAGTATCAACTTGATAGCAGACAATACTCAAATGAGGATAAATTCCTAATCCCTGAAGAAAGTATCATTTTCCCAAAAAGAGGAGCAGCCATATTGAATAATAAGGTTCGAATCAACAAAAAAACAGTTCAAATGGACAGTAATCTTATGTCCATTTTTGCTGATCCAAAAAAACTCGATAGTGAATTTATATTCTATACAATAGTCAAAGAAGAGCTAAGTCGAATTGCGGATACTTCCACAATACCACAGATTAATAACAAACACATCAATCCTTATAAGATACCACTTCCCCCTCTTCCCGAACAAAAAGCCATCGCCAAAGTCCTCTCCACCTGGGACAAAGCCATCGAAAACCTCACCCAACTCATCTCCGAAAAGCAGCAAAAGAAAAAAGCCCTGATGCAGCAGTTGCTAACAGGAAAGAAGCGGTTTCCGAGGTTTGATGGAGAGTGGAAGGAAGTGAAACTTGGGAATTTAGGATCCACTTATTCTGGTTTGATGGGGAAATCAAAAGATGATTTTGGAAGTGGTAAACCGTATATCTCCTATTTGAACATTTATAATAATGAAGTAATAAATGAATCTAAGTTTCAATATGTCAGGATTCAGAAAAAAGAAAAACAACAACGAACAAAGTACGGAGATGTTTTCTTTACTATTTCATCTGAGACTCGAGATGAGGTTGGTATGTCATCAGTTCTTTTAAGTGAAATTAAAGATTTGTATCTCAATAGTTTTTGTTTTGGATACCGGCTTAATGATTTTCAAACAATTCTTCCTTCTTATGCGGCTTACTTGTTTCGAGGAGAAGAATTTCGAAAAGAGATGTTGAAAGCTGCTCAAGGTGCTACACGTTATAATTTATCTAAGAAGAGTGTTTTAAAAGTGAAATTGAACATTCCCCCAATTGATGAACAGCAAAAGATAGCCGATGTACTCAATGCGGCTACTAAAGAAATAGAACTCCAAAATCATAAATTGGATGCTTTAAAGGACCAGAAAAAGGGTTTGATGCAGCAGTTATTGACGGGGAAGAAACGTCTGAAACACAGATTAGATGGATTAAAGGATTCCACTGAGTTAGATAGTGTTAGCAAAAAATCTGTGTTATCTGAGCAATCCGAAAAAATCCGTGGTGCAGACAAAAAAGAAACTGACAAATGAAACGATTACCATTAGATATTGACCTGGATACCAAAGCTGTTCTCAAAAAAGTAGCAGTAGCAAGAGCCGCCCTTGCAGAGATGAAAGGTGTAGCAGCCAGCATCCCCAATGAGAGCATTTTGGTGAGTACACTTTCTCTACAAGAAGCAAAGGATAGTTCTGCCATTGAGAATATCATTACGACTCAGGATGAATTGTATCAAGCAGATGTAGCTGCCAAGAAGTTTAAAACAGTGGCATCTAAGGAAGTGCATAGTTATTCAGAAGCGTTACGGTCAGGCTATCTGGAGGTACAGCAGAAAGGCATCATCACTAACAATCAAATCATTAAGATCCAGTCCATCATTGAAGAAAATGATGCAGGTTTTAGAAAGCTTCCCGGTACGGAACTAAAAAACGAACAGACAGGTGAGGTCATTTACACACCACCTCAAGATCCGAAAGAGATTGATGACTGGATGGCTAATTTGGAGCAATTCCTCAATGACAATAGTTTGTCCGATTGGGACCCTTTGGTGAAAATGGCGGTCATCCATCACCAGTTCGAAAGTATTCACCCTTTTTACGATGGCAATGGAAGGACAGGTAGAATCATCAATATTCTATACCTGTTAAAAGAGGGCTTATTGAATATTCCGATACTGTATCTCAGTAGATACATCAATCAAAATAAAGGAGATTACTATCGGTTGCTTCAAAAAACAAGAAACGAAGACAGTTGGGAAGAATGGGTCTTGTTCATTTTGGAAGGTATAGAGCAAACAGCTACTCAAACCATCGAATTAATAAAGAATATCAAAGCATTGATGTTCGAGCATAAGAAGCAGATACGTATCGAACTGCCCAAGATCTACAGTCAGGACTTATTGAATAACATATTTAGACATCCTTATACCAAGATTGATTTTGTAATGAAGGAACTGAATATTTCAAAACCTACTGCGATCAAGTACTTGGATGAACTCTGTAAGCTTGAATTGCTGCACAGAGAGAAAATAGGAAAAGAGACTTTTTACATCAATGTGGACTTATTTAAGCTATTGATGAATGTTGAGGGGTGACGAGTAAAGAAAACAGCGTTTTTCTTTACTTGTTAGTGCATTAAGTAAAGAAAAGTAAACTATTGTTTACTCGTTCAGAGAACGTGTAAAGAAAATCGCCATTTCCTTTACATATAAAAACAACATGTAAAGAAATTTAAATAACAGTATAAATCATACTAAGATGGAAACACCATCATTTAAAGAAGATCATATTAGCCAAATACCTGCATTGCAAGTAATACAAAACCTGGGTTACTCCTATTTGACCGCAGAAGAAGCCATGGCACAGCGTGGCAATAAAACCACCAATGTCATCTTAGAAGATGTTCTGCGAGAGCAGTTAAAAGAAATCAACTCCATTCGAGTTAGTTCTACCAAAACATCGGTCTTTAGCGACAATAACATAGAAGCAGGTATTCAAGCGTTGAAAAGTCCACCTATGCAGGAGGGTTATATCACAGCTAGTGAATCAGTGTATAACCTATTAACATTAGGTAAATCCTTAGAGCAAAGCATAGACGGAGACAAAAAGAGTTTTACGCTTCAATACATAGATTGGCAACATCCGGAGCGAAACGTATTTCATGTCTGTGAAGAATACAGCACAATGCGCAGTACAACCAAGGATCATTACCGTCCGGATATTGTATTGTTCATCAATGGTATTCCGGTGACAATCATTGAGTGCAAGCGACCGGATATGAAGGAGCCAATCAAACAGGCTATTTCACAACATCTACGCAATCAGCAAGAAGACGGGATCAGGAACTTATATGTCTATTCACAAACTGTATTGAGTATTGCCACTAATCAAGCGGCTTACGCAACCAATGGAACACCTGAGAAATTCTGGGCGCAATGGACAGAAAAGTTTGATTCAAAACAAGAAGAACAAGACTATCAGAATCGTTTGGCAGAGTTGAGAAACACGCCACTAAGTAGCAATCAAAAAGAGCGATTGTTTGGAGACCGATTTAGATACGTGCGAAAGCATTTTGATGACCTGGAACAAGAATCAATACTTCCTACCACCCAGGACGAATATCTATTGAGTTTATGTGAGCCGAAGCGTCTTCTAGAGTTGATTTTCAACTACATTCTATTTGATGACGGAGCGAAAAAAGTGGCTCGTTATCAGCAGTTTTTCGCCGTCAAGAAAACGGCAGAGCGAATTAAAACCATTGAGCAAGGGCGTAGAAAAGGAGGAGTTATATGGCATACCCAAGGAAGTGGAAAGTCCTTAACGATGGTAATGCTTGCGCAAGCCATTGCCATGAGCAAAGAAATACTGAACCCAAAAATTATCTTGGTAACAGACAGAACCGACCTGGATAATCAAATTACGGGTACGTTCCGAAAATGCGGGAAGTTTGTAGAAAATGCAGCAACCGGTCAACGGCTGGTTGAATTGCTGGAAAGCAAAGGCGATGCAGTAGTCACCACGATCATCAACAAGTTTGAGGCAGCCGTTCGAAAGATCAAAAAGCCACTTGAATCAAACGACATATTTGTGCTGGTAGATGAAGGTCACAGAACGCAGCACGGTACGTTCAATATTGAAATGCAAAAGACCTTGCCGAATGCTTGCTTCATCGCATTAACAGGAACACCGCTTTTCAGTAAAGACAAGAGCACAGCCGCTAAGTTTGGAGGTATTATCGATTCTTATACAGTGGATCAAGCAGTTGCCGATAAGGCAGTAGTACCATTGCTTTATGAAGGTCGACATGCGATTCAAAATGTCAATGATGGCCCAATTGACAGTTACTTCTCTATGATTTCAGAACCGCTGAACGAATACGAGAAAGCGGATCTAAAAAAGAAGTTTAGTAGAGCAGATCAACTCAACATTGCTGATCAAAAAATATATGCCATCTGCTGGGATATCAGTCGACATTACAGGGATAATTGGCAAGGTACAACTCCCTTTAAAGGTCAATTGGTTTGCCAAAGCAAAGAGGCTGCTATTCGATACAAACAATATCTTGATGAAATAGGAATGGTCAGCACCGATGTGTTGATTTCTCCTCCAGATGATAGGGAAGGAGAGAACAGTGCCTACACTGAGACTACAAATAAGGTGAAAGCTTTTTGGAAAAGCAAAATGGACGAACATGGCAATTCTAAAAAGTATGAGAAGAATGTTATCAGCAGATTCAAAAATCAGACTGATCCTGAAATCATCATTGTAGTCGACAAACTGCTAACAGGATTTGATGAACCAAAGAACACGGTACTGTACTTAACACGAAACTTGAAGGGTCATAAATTGCTTCAAGCGATTGCTCG
This sequence comes from Ekhidna sp., assembly GCA_028821635.1. Taxonomy (GTDB): domain Bacteria; phylum Bacteroidota; class Bacteroidia; order Cytophagales; family Cyclobacteriaceae; genus Ekhidna. The sequence continues at coordinate 1,870 of JAPPDO010000315.1, read as the reverse complement.
TGTTAATCGAATCTATCCTGATAAAGAGTTTGGATATATCATTGATTACTACGGAGTAATTGAAGCTCTTGACAATGCATTGGTGTTGTACTCTTCTTTTGAAGAATTTGACGAAGATGACCTTCAAGGAACTTTAACCAATATCACCGAAGAAATATCCAAGTTGCCTCAGAAGCATTCTGAATTACGGGACATCTTCAAAGAGATCAAGAATAAGCGTGATGCCGAAGCGTATGCACAGTTACTTCGAGATGAGGCCGTTCGACCCTTATTTTATGACAAACTAGCCTCATTTGCGAAATCATTTAAACTCGCCTTATCATCCATTGATTTTCATAAAGAGACAGATAGTGACACCATAGATCGCTACAAAGAAGATTTGTCGACGTTTATGAAAATTAGAATAGATGTCATTAAACGGTATTCTGATAAGGTAGATTTCAAGCAATATGAGGGGCAAATACAAAAGCTAATAGACACCCATATTCCAACAGATGAAGTCAAGGTGATTACTGATTTAGTTAACATTTCTGACAAAGAGAAATTCCAATATGAAGTTGAAAAAACAACCGGAAAAGCGGCTAAGGCAGATAAAATTGCTTCACGAACTGATATGCATATAACAGAAAAAATGGATGAAGATCCAGCATTTTATAAAAAGTTCTCTGATATGCTGAAAGCAACCATTCAGGATTATGTGGATAGAAGAATATCCGAAGCTCAGTGTCTAAGCAAAGTGCAAGAAATAATGAATGCTGTGCTTTCTCATACCGATTCTGAAATGCCTGAAAGCCTGAGAGACAAAGAAGTCGCACAAGCTTTTTATGGACTGAATATGGAGTTTCTATCAGAGAAGATTCAGGATGCTGTTGTCAGGAAAGAAGTTTCCATTGAATTTGCGATTCAGATTGATGATCTGATTCAGGAGGCTGTTTTTGATAATGGTAATCCGATCGTTGATTGGCCTCATAAATCGAATATCACTGGCAAACTTCAAATTGAAATCGGAGATTATCTCATAGATGAAGTGCGAGACAAATACGATGTTAGTTTGTCTTTTGGTGAGATAGATGATTTTGCAAATCGATGTATTGAAGTAGCTAAAATCCGATACAAAGGATGATGAAGAGCATTCAATTTGGATCGAAAGAGATTGAGTATCAGTTGATATACTCTACCCGCAAGACCTTAGGTATTACGGTGACTCCGGAGATGGAAGTAATCGTAAAAGCACCAGAAAATACGCCCTACGAAAGGGTAGAGGAGAAAGTGCGAAAACGAGCTGCCTGGATCATTAAACAACAAAGCTATTTTCTGTCATTTCATCCAAAAACGCCAGCTAGAAGATTTGTGAATGGAGAAACCCATTTATACCTAGGCAGACAATACAGATTAAACATCACAATTGGTTCTAAGGAATCAGTAAAGTATAAAGGCAGGTTTATTGAAGTTGTAGCTAAGGAAGAAAGCAGTGTCAAGGATTTGGTAAATTCATGGTATCGAGATCATGCTAAACGTAAATTCGCAGAGATTGCTAAACCTTTGATTGAGGGATTTAAGAAACACAAAGTAGAACCTGCAGGACTATATGTTCAGGACATGCCTAAACGCTGGGGAAGCTGCACACCAAAAGGGAAGATCATTCTAAATCCAGAGTTGATCAAAGCCCCAAGAGCATGCATTGAGTATGTGATCATTCATGAGCTGTGTCACTTAATACATCACGACCATACGCAGAAATTTTTCGATCTACAAACCAAACAAATGCCGGATTGGATTAAGTGGAAGGAGCGATTGGAGAAAATCATGGTGTAATAATTATATGACAACCCGGCTAGAAGCACTGCACCAAAAAAATCATCAATCAGAA
>JAPPDO010000070.1 GCA_028821635.1 Ekhidna sp. | reverse complement strand
CGGGAAAATCAGTTCCCCTACTCGCTGTATCGTTAGGTTTGGGGGGGGCCATATATAGTATGTATAATAATGGAAAATCTAATATTTTAGAGCATATTTAATCTCTCATACAACACTAAAAACTAAAATGAACTAACTATCCTATCTTGTTTACTACAACGTCAATGGAAAAAATATTAGACTTTATTGCAAAAGAAACAGATGGGAAAAATTACAAATCCTACAAATACTGCTTTGAGTCTGTTGACATTCCAAAACTCGAATATGAAGATAAAAAAGGCATTCAAGTAAAGAAAAAAGGGGAAACAGATAGAAGCCTAACCCATACTAAATCAATTAAGGCACTTGCAGATAAAATAGGCAAACACTTCCCCCCTCTGTTTAAGTACTTCCTGGACGGCTCCCGGAGAACATACAAAGTTGATGATATAGCATACGGAAAGCGACTTTACCCAATCATAGCAGGGCAAATCGGGGTGGGCGTTTGTGAGCGTGCTGACCAGTATGCTTTCAAGCCCGTCAATCTTAAAAACCCCTTAGTGATATCCATCCCTGAAGCAGCAAACGCTCAGACAGCAATGGGTAACGATCATTTATTCTTCAACAACCTGATCAAAAAACTCAATGGGCAAAAATTTTTGGAAAGCCAAAAACTGAATTTTAGTAAAATATTACCATACAATAGCTCACCCCTAAAAGAAAACGGTAAGTATGAAGATAGAGGCATTGCCAAGATACAAGATGAAATGATCGCTCTTGAACAAAGCGTTGTTTTTGAACTTGTAAAAGCAAAGAAACTCAACGCTGATTCTTTTTTTTTCTTGTTTGGATCTCTTGAATATATGAAAAGTGGGGAAGCAAAAGAGCTTTCCGAAATAAAGTCAAACTACGATTGCGTCATCGGGGTTTCAAAAGCTTTCAATCCTGAAGCACTCTCAAATGATGTCAAAGATATTTCCAGAGAGATTGCTGAACTCGATGATTATCATCGTACACCAGCTTTCATGTATCAAACCGAAAGAATACCCGATGTGAAGTTTGCAGTTTGGTATTTACGCATCCGTAAAAAAGGCACCTTAAGTCCATTTGACGGCGTATTGAAAATTGAAAAAATACTGGTTCGAGATATTCAGGAAGAAGAAGGATTAGACTCTGATGAGATTGATCGTATCAGTGCCAATATCATTAATGAAAGAAATCCTGTTTGCTACGGAACAGATAGCAGATGGACAAAACATCTCTACCCAATATATTTAACAGAGAGCTATATAAAAAGCAAATATCTAAGTGATATTCACTTTATCAACATATTTTAGAGTATGACAAAAACCATTGGTAAAGCAGCGGCTACGGAAAAAAACCCAACAACCATTGATGAATTCTATTTTTGGACAGACAAACAAAGAATACTGAATCCATTTGATGTTGTAAAGGTAGAACACATTGAAGGTTCCATTTCCTACGGAATTATTGAAGAAATTTCGCACATTACAGACTCAGCCAGCTATCTCAGCAATTTTATTTCAAGCGACTTTGGTGATGTCTCCACAGAACCAAACATGCACAGAATTGGAATGAACTTTGTCAAAGCAAAGGTCTTAGGCAATGATAAGAGCATTTACACTCCAGTACTTGATGGGAGTAAAGTTGGGTTGGCAAACCAAACAGAAGTTTTACAAGCCCTTGGTATCAAGGATATCAAAAACCCGCTTGTCTGTGGATATATGGAAATGTATCGAGCTGAGGATAAAATTACACTTCCCCTTCATTTCAACTCTCAGTTTTTGATTGGCCCGGAGGGAGCACATTTAAATATCTCAGGAATATCAGGGCTGGCTGCTAAAACATCATATACAATGTTTTTGATGAAAGCCATTCAGGAACAATATTTGAACCAGGAAGATAGTGACGATTCTGTTGCTTTTGTTATGTTCAATGTAAAGGGAAGAGACTTACTGGCCATTGATGAACCTAATGATGAACTGACGGAAGAGGAGAAAACAAGATATACCGAAATGCTGAAACTGTCGCCTGAACCATTTAAAAACGTCAAGTATTTCTACCCTTATTCTGATCAGTCAGCGTCTAAAACCTTTAGTTACGGGCAAACCTCTGATATTGAAGCACAGATAGATTTGGATAAAGGATTCAAATACAAATATGTGTTTGAAGACGATGGGACAAATTTGGATCTACTCTTTTCCAATATCGAGGATTCGACAGGGACAATGGAATCTATCATTAACTTCATCATAACCAATCAGGCAGGCTTTGCCAATGATCTTACCTGGGCTCAATTCATAGGCAAAGTCAAAGAATTTACTCAATCAGGTCATAAAGGAGGAGATAAGGAAATATCAGTAATGAGTTGGCGAAAGTTTAAAAGAGTAATTTCCAAAGCTCTTAATCACTCAATTTTTAGCTCGCGGGTAGTTCCAGAGAAAAATGAAGTTCGCTTAAGGAAATCAATCATTAATATTGAAAAAAATGGCATCCATGTGGTGGATATTGCTAAGTTGGATCAAGATACTCAGGCCTTTGTTTTTGGTGATGTGATAAGAGCCATCTATGAGTTGAAGTTAGGTCAGGAGGAGCGTGACGAACATGACATACCTTCCAAGATTATAATTTTTATTGATGAACTTAACAAGTATGCTTCTAAAGACGTTCCGAGCAATTCGCCAATACTCAAGCAAATAAGAGACATATCGGAAAGAGGACGATCTCTAGGAATCGTTTTGTTCTCTGTCGAACAATTCAAAAGTGCCATTGACGACCGTGTCAAAGGAAACTGTGCCACACATGCCTATGGAAGAACGAACGCTATTGAAATTTCTAAAAGTGATTACAGGTTTGTACCTCCGGTGTATAAGAATATGATGACCCGACTCGATCCGGGGGAGTACATTATTGAACACCCTGTTTTTCGTTCACTTTTAAATATCAAATTTCCAAAACCACTTTACAAGCAGTTCCCAAATGGTTGATCAGATAGAAACGAAAATAGGAAAAGATGTAATTGAGTCTTTGACTCTTGGGATGTACGAAGACTCCCGTTTTGTTTTCAGGGAATACATTCAGAATAGTGCTGACCAAATTGACAAAGCAGTATCAGATGGGATCTTCACAAATATCTGCAACGGGAAGATAGAAATTGAAATTGACGCTTCTGATAGAACTATTTCAATCTTTGATAATGCCACAGGCATTGAAGTTGAGAAGGTTCAGGCAATTCTTAAAAATATTGCGCAATCCACCAAAGATCGAACAAAAAACAAAGGATTTAGAGGAATTGGAAGACTAGGTGGTTTGGCATATTGTGATCAATTAATTTTTGAAACGAGTTTTAAAGGAGAAGAAGTCAAATCCATTTTAACATGGGACTCTCAAAAACTCAAAGCGATCATAAACAATAGGGCCGTGAAAGAGGAGGCTTCAGAAGTAGTTGACAGTGTAACAGCGTTTCAAACAGGAAAAGAAGAGCGAGATAAACATTACTTTAAGGTTACATTGAAAGGAGTAACAAACCGGGCTCTTTTAGATAAAAAAGGTATCCGCCAATACCTTAGCATGGTTGCTCCGGTTCCTTATGCCAAAGGATTTATATTCAAGGAGAAAATCTCTAACAAAGCAGAAGAATTAAACTTCAACATTGACCAATACCACATTTTTGTAAATCATGATCAAGTCTTTAAAGCATATACAACCAGCATCTACGAGGGAGATCAGACTAACAAAAAGAAAATTGATGAAGTACACGATGTTGATTTCTATGAAATTAGAACTATCAAAAATAAACTATTAGCATGGGGCTGGTACAGCATCTCTAACTGTACAAAACAGATTCCCATTGTCAATACTGCCAGAGGCTTGCGATTAAGAAAGGGAAATATCCAAATCGGGTCGGATGAAGCATTAACCAAATTGTTTAAAGAACCTCGTGGAACGAAGTACTTTTTTGGGGAAATATATACCATAAGTCCTGAACTGATTCCAAATGCTCGAAGGGATTACTTTCTTGAAAACGCAGAGTTGGTTGAATTTGAAAAACTGGTAAAAGCCAAATTCGACGAGCTACACAAGCTTTATTACTTCTCTTCAAATGTCCGAAACCAAGTCAAAAAAATTGATGACTACAACTCTTTCTCAAAAGAGTATGAGAAAAAGTCAAACTCAAGTGGCTTTACTAATGATAAAGAGCAAAGGGAGTACCAAGAAAAACTGGAGTTGAAAAAAGAAAAGGCAGAACGGGCCAGAAAAGAAATCGAAAAAGCCAAAAAGAAGGCTAATAATAGCCCTTCATCTCAACAGAAAGTACTTGAGAGAGTGGTTGGGGACAAGGATTCTGTAATTGAACAAACGCCTACAGTAAATGAGCCAGTTAGGATAAAATACATTACAGATAATATTTCCAAATTAAGTCGTAAAGATAAAAAATTGGTCTCTAAGGTCTTTGAAGTAATTGATAAAGTCCTTCCGAAAGAGTTAGCTAACACCGTTAAAGAGAAAATCAAAGAAGAACTACAATGAAACTTTCCAAATTTGATATTGGTGCAGAAGTAATATCCATCTTAACTAGAGGGATGTATCCTGACCCAAGAGATGCAGTACGGGAGTATATACAGAATGCAGTTGATGCAGGGTCCAAAAAGGTAAACGTCAAAATTCGTCAAAACTCGGTGGTTGTTCAGGACGACGGTTGTGGAATGGACAGAGATACACTAAGAAAGGCACTGAGAGTAGGCATATCAGACAAAAACCCTAAAAAAGACGTTGGATTCATGGGCATTGGTATTTACAGCTCTTTTCATCTCTGTGATAGAATTAATATTTACTCGCGCATGGACGATAAAAACCCGTATTTGCTAAGTATGGATTTTAAAGGCATGAGGGAGCTATTGCAAGAACAGAAAGAACTTCGACTAAATGGAGAGATTGACAGCAGTAAACTTACAGATTTACAAACCTTATTAGAAAAATACATTAATCTATCGGATGAAGAAGAGTTAGCTCAAGATGATTTTGTTCTTCAAGGAACTCGAGTTGAGTTAACTGGTCTGGATGCTAATTTTTATGGATTGCTGTCAGACTTTGAGAAAATAAAAGCTTATTTGAAAGAAGTCGTCCCTTTACATTTTGACAGGAATAATTTTAAATGGGCGAAGGAAATTGAAGAGCGAATTGTCAGAGAATGCCATGAGCATGATGCCAACTTTGAAATGATTGCATTGAACTTGCAAGTAAACGGTCAAATTGAAGATTTGTACAGACCTTATTCCAACGGTGACTTTCATAATAACTCTCCTCAAAAGCCTCATTTTGAACTACTAAAAAAAGGGCAAACATTTATTGGAATCGTTTGGGGCTGTCTTAACTCTACTCGTAACAAAATTTCTACAGGAGAACTACGAGGTTTTTTACTGAAAAAGCAAGGTTTTGCCATTGGTAAAAGAGAAAATCTAGTGTCCTACTTTGGACAAAGGACTCATTTTGATAGATATATCGGTGAAGTTATTATAGTAAATACCAACCTGCTTCCAAATGCCTCAAGAAATGACCTAGAGTATTCCCCATTAAGAACTATGTTCTTTAGTTGTCTTAAAGATGCTGGATCAAACTACAATTCACGTTCTACAAGGTTCCAAGAATCAGATAAAGCGAGTGTAGAGATATCTGAATATACTAATAAAGTAAAGGGTATAAATGGGGCTTACAGCTCTTACTCAGAAAACACAGAAGAATTAGTTAATTATATTATTGATCTTGAAGGGATAAGGAAGAAGGTGGAGAGTATTCTAAAAAGAAAGTCTTTTGGGAAAGACACTGAAAAGGAAAAAGAAGCCAAAGAATTAAAAAATCTTACTGATTCTCTTAAAAAAGAAATTCAAGGTACAATTGATAGCTTAATTACCAAGAAGAAAAAGAAAAGATCGAGAAGATCAGTTTCTCAAACTGAAATAGCTAAGGGACTTTCAAAAATTGACACTTCCAGTGCTGATACTTCAAAGTATGAATCGCTAATTGATCTATTGAAAAGTTTGGATATTGAACTAACAAAAGAATTAGAAGATATATTTTCCTTGTTAGATGAGAGCTTTATTGAACACTATTCAGAGAACCCAAAGCAATACCAAAGTATCCTTCGAGAATTGAAAACAAAAATCAGTGATTTGATAATCTAGTAATGGCAGTATCATTTAATTCAGATGCAAAGTCACTCATCAGGCGTAAGTGGTGCAAACCTCTCTTGAAATTTTTAAGTAAACGATTGAATAAGAAACTGTTATATCTTGGCTTACCTTCTGTAGCAATGGAAGATATTGAGAATTGGATCGAATTTATAGATGAAGTAATAGCCTTTCAATGTAGAGAATATGGTCAACCGTCTGATACCAGCCAGTCACGTAATGAGATATTAAAACTTGAAGAAAAACTAAACAAATATGAGAGGCAGGGACTTCTTAACTCTTTCACTGTGTATGACGGGTACATTGAAGAAGTGGTTTTAAGAGGTGTAGATAATGTTTCAAAAGAGTTTTCTCAGATGAATACTATTAGAGTCTACAATTTAGACTTTTGTAACAGTATTACTTCACCTATTGAGTTTATTGATAGGAATGGAAATATTAAAAAAGCATTTAAGTTTCAAGCAGTTCAAAAGCTATTGCGGTTACAATCGGAATTAGATAAAGACCAGCAGGAATTTGTGCTTTTTTTAACGATTCATGTTAGCTTCAAAGGACAAGAACTACAGAAAGTTGTAAATAATCCAGATCACAAAGAGCTAATTGAGAAATACAATATGAAAAAGGGTGTGGATAAAAAAGCACGGATTTTAAGACTATTCGTTGTGGATGTGTTACAAAATTATTTTCAAAAAAGCAATTTTGCTCCGCACTTTTTCCCAACAGTTCTTTACAAAGGTCTAAAAGGCACACAACTAATTCATTTTGCTATGCTTGGAATTAAGAAAAAACCCACCACCGGTCAAACATTATGGCTTCAAAATATCGGAGAACTATGCAATCAAAGATTAATAACAACGAATAAAACTGGATTTGAAGCAATTTGTGATGATACTCTGATAGAGTCTGATATAAAAAATTTAAATTTAGTTGAACTTTTCTCTAATTCGAAGACATACGAGAAAATTTGGCAAAACTAGATGGCAAAAAATAGGAAAATTCTCCTGATAGAACCGGCTTACAAGAATAAATATCCGCCTATTGGGCTGATGAAGATCGCTACTTATCATCGGATGCTGGGAGATCAAGTGACATTTTACAAAGGAGATGTTAAAGACTTTATTTTTAACCAAATAAAAGAAGCATGTTTATCCAAACTCAATGAAATATGTAAACAAGTAGACTGGCGGAGAAGTGAAGATGCTATTGTCACTTATTTAAAGTCAGGACACTCAACGAAGCTAAAAACCCTAGTACAGGGAATAATTACAACAGAAAACATACCCGACCAAATTCCTCTTCTTGAACTTTGGCTTAAATACTTTTCAGATCTCTACAGAAAAAAAAAATACAAAGAAGAGCTAACATGGGACAGGGTTTACATCACAACGCTTTTTACTTTTTATTGGGACATCACAATAAAAACTATTCAAGATTCAAAGAATCTGGTTAAAGATGTTAAAAATCTCAAGGTCGGAGGCGTAATGGCCTCTCTTCTCACAAAGGAAATAGAAACTGAAACAGGCATTAAACCAATGACCGGCGTTCTTGACAAGCCGGGGATGCTTGACCCACAAAATACAAAAGCTAAGCCTTTGATAATTGATGATTTGCCACTGGACTATTCAATCTTGGATGAGGTAGATTACAAATACCCCACAGGGAGTGCATACTTCACTTTTATGACAAAGGGGTGTACGAGAACATGCGCTTTTTGTTCAGTACCAAAGCTAGAGCCTGTTTACAAAGAAAAAATTCCAACTAAAGAGAAGATCGCAATTATTGATGAACGATATGGACAGCAACAAAACCTGCTTTTAATGGATAACAATGTTCTTGCTTCACCAAAGTTCCCGGAAATCATCCAAGAAATCAAAGATATGGGTTTTATCAAAGGGGCCAAATACGTTGAACCCAATCAACTCAACATTGCCATAAGAAACTTAAAAAAAGGCATAAACGATACTGCTTATATCAAGCGATCTTATGTTATCTTAAAGAAGTTCATAGAAAAAAGAGTGAGAGGAAATTTAGCTCAAGAAGTCTACGATATCTATGACAAGTATCAGCTTTTAAAGTTTGAGACACTAACGAAGACAAATCTCATTAATGCTTATAATGAACTAAAGGAGATTTATGAAAAACACCGGAACAAAGCACCAAAAAGCAGATCAGTGGATTTTAATCAGGGGACTGACGCACGATACGTCACTGACGAGATTATGAAGCTAATGAGTGAGATACCAATAAACCCGCTTAGAATAGCTTTTGATTATTGGGGACTCAGGAAACAGTACGAAAATGCAGTCCGTTTAGCCGCCAAATACAAGATTAATCGTCTTTCAAATTACTTATTATTCAACTTTAAAGATAAACCGGAGGATTTATACAGAAGGATGAAGATTAATATGGAATTATCAGAAGAATTGAATATTCATATTTATTCCTTTCCGATGAAGTATATTCCTTTATTTGGTGAAGAAGCTAAGAATAGGCATTATATCG
>JAPPDO010000400.1 GCA_028821635.1 Ekhidna sp. | reverse complement strand
CCCCCCCCCCCCCGCCAAAAATTACTGCTGATTGAGCGAGTGATTGTGCTCAAAAAAATAGAACTGTTTAAACACATTCCGGGTGAAATTGTCACCTATATCGCTGAAGTCATGGAAGAGATTAATGTTAAGCTCGGTGACGAAATAATACGAGAAGGAGACAAAGGATCAGCACCTTTTTATATTGTGTTGAGCGGAGTGGTAGATATTTACGAAGGCGGTCACAAAGTCGGAGAAAGAGAAGAGAATGGCGTGTTTGGCGAAAAGATTCTCTTGGAGAATGAGAAATTTGAATTTGCAGCTACAGCAAGAAGTGAGTGCACACTACTGCTCATTAGAAAAGAAGAATTGCTTAATTTAATGTCCAAGCATACTGAAATTTTAGAGTGTTGGATAGGTGCCATGAATGGAGAAACACAAGAAGAAGAAGTAATAATGGACGTTTTATTTGGAGATAATTGATAATATAAAGATAGTTTTAACAAACGAATATTATGAGCAACAGAACCATAGCCTTGATTTACGCTGCCAAAGACGACCAACCCATTGAAGTAGGTATCAAAGGCTGGGTGACTAATTTTCACAGATTTCTCTCAACGCTTATGCGCCAAATTGCAGGAGAAAGCCCCGGAATTAAACTTATTGACGAAGAAAACTTCAACCCCTCTGAATTAAATAGCTTTAATGTTGTCCTTACGGTCATTACTGAAAATTTCACAGAAAATACGCAGATGACCAAAGCATTGAACCTGTATGGAAAGAAACTAAAAGAGGCTGGAGAATTTGTTCAAGACGGTATCCCCAGAGTTTTTAAAATTTTGAAAACCCCCTACGACCCTGATACGAAGTTGCCGGAATTTAAAGACCTGCTGACGTATGATTTTTATTTACTAGACCCATTAACGGGAGAAAATCACGAGTTTACGCGTTTTTTCGGTAATGATGCCGAGCGTAGCTACTGGATGAAGCTCGTGGATATGGCCTACGATATTAACCATATACTTCATGCCAAAGGAAGAAGCAAAACCAGCAGTGATTACGAGAAAATTCCCAGAGAGAAGACCGTCTATTTGGCCAGCACCGGCATCGATATGGTCATACAACGTGATATTATCAAAAGAGAGCTGATCAGACATGGCTATAAAGTGTTACCTGACCAATCGCTGCCCAAAGAGCCTAAAGCACTGGACAGAATGGTTAGAGCAGACCTGGATCACTGTCGTCTTTCGATACATTTGGTCGGCGAGGATTACGGACATAAACCTAAGGGTTCGGAGCTATCCGTCGTTGATATACAAAATAAGGTTGCCTCAGACCATACCTATCAAATGGTGGAAAAGAATAAAACCTTAGATGAGAAAAATAAACAGCCGTTTAGCAGACTCATCTGGGTCTCTCCGGATTTGAACAATGTCACCGAACGTCAAAAAATCTTTATTGAAGACCTCAAAAGCGATGCTGCCGCATTGGAGGAGGCCGAAGTCCTACAGGTTCAACTACAGGAATTAAAGTCCATCATTCGAGAAGAATTGGCTACAGGAGGACGGTTTAAGGTTAAAAGAAAGATTAAAGGACTGGAAAATCATAAAACCGGCTCAACAAAAATGATTTATTTAATCGCAGACAAAAGTGACATTAAGCAGACAGGTGAGTTAAAAGATTATCTGAAAAAGAATGGATTCAACGTAGTAGCCCCCAGCTATGAAGGGGATTTGATTGACCTTAGATATATCCACCAAGAAAATTTAAGAAGATGCGATGCATCAATCATCTACTTTGGTAACTCCTCTGAAGATTGGATAAAGACGAAATTACAAGACTTGCTTAAAGCACCCGGTTTTGGTCGTGAAAAGCCTCTGAAAGCTAAAGCAGTCTATTTTGACGGTCAAAAAGACGTAGACCTTAAATACTACAAAAAAAACAATACATTAATATTAGGCAGTAATGGAGGGTCCTTTATGCCTGAACATTTAAAACCTTTTTTAACTGAAATTAAAAAATAATGAGTGATAAAGAACTGGATATTCAGGCACAGGAAGCTCAGGATATCGTTGACATTACCCAACTTATCAATCCATTTCCGGGATTGAGGCCATTTGGTATTGAAGAAAATTACCTCTTCTTTGGCCGAGAAGGTCAGAGCGATGAGATCTTGACTAAGTTGTCAGACAACAAGTTTGTAGCCATTCTCGGTGCTTCCGGCAGTGGTAAGTCTTCATTGATGTTTTGTGGGCTTATTCCCACACTCTACGGCGGATTCATGACACAGGCCGGTTCCAACTGGAAAATTGTTGTTACCAGACCGGGCGGAGGACCGATTGATAACCTGGCAGAATCTTTATTGATAAAAAATCGGGAATATTCAAACCTTGAAGACGAAGATAAACTTATAAGAAAAACAATCATAAGCACGGTTCTTAGAAGCAGTTCCTTAGGATTGGTAGAAGTAGTCAGGCAGTTGAGAACAGAAGAACACGAAAATGTGCTAATCCTCGTTGATCAGTTTGAAGAACTTTTTAGGTATCGAAAGTTAGAAGCTACCACATCGGATTTAAACGAATCAAGTGCTTTTGTAAATCTTCTGCTAGAGGCCATTCACCAACACGATGAATCCATCTATATCGCACTGACCATGCGTTCCGACTTTATAGGAGAGTGTGCACAATTCCCGGATTTGACACAAATGATCAATGACTCTCACTATTTGATCCCTCAGATGACAAGGGATCAAAAAAGAACGGCGATCGAAGGCCCTATCGCAGTGGGGGGCGGCAAAATCGCTCCAAGGCTGACACAGCAACTGTTAAATGACGTGGGAGACAACCCCGACCAGTTGCCTATCCTTCAGCACACATTGATGAGAACATGGTCCTACTGGACCGAAAACAGGAAAACAAGGGAGCCTATTGATTTAAGACATTACAATGCGATAGGTACGCTTAGAGAAGCATTATCTCAACACGCTAACGAAGCCTATGACTCGCTAAACAAGCGGGAGAAGGAAATCTGTGAGGTAATGTTTAAAGCCCTCACTGAGAAAGGATCCGAAAATCAGGGAATCAGGCGGCCGACCCGGTTGTCCACCATTGCTGCAATCGCAGGAGTGAATGAAGAAGAGGTAGCCAGAGTGGTAGAGCGCTTTAGGGAGCCGGGAAGGTCTCTATTGATGCCCCCCTCCGGAATAAAGCTGGAGTCAGAAACCGTGATAGATATTTCCCATGAAAGTTTAATGAGAATTTGGATTCGTCTGAAAAGATGGCTGGATGAGGAATCTAAAGCGGCAGATATGTACTTGAAACTCTCTGAGGCCGCCGAAAGGTATCAGGAAGGTAAAGCAGGCCTCTGGCAGATGCCGGACCTTCAGTTGGCATTGAACTGGAGGGAGGAGAACAGACCCACATTAGTTTGGGGTCAGCGATACAGCCCTGCTTTTGAACGCACCATGGTCTTTCTTGAGACCTCAGAAAAAGCATATCTGACCGAACAGCGGAATAAGGAAATCCTTCAGAAGAAGCAAACGAGGCGTATGCGGATTACTGCTATTTCTATGGGTATAGCAGCACTGGTATCGCTTACAATGCTTATTTATGCTTTTATCAAGACGAATGATGCCGAGAGAAACCTGGTAATCGCACAGCAGAAAGAGGAGGAGGCAAGAAAAAATGAAAAAGAGGCCGAGGAGCAGTCTCAACGGGCTATCCGGGCAGCAGCACGGGCTATAGAACAAGAACAAAAGGCAAAGGAAGAAACTGAGCGAGCGAATACAGCAACGGCAGAGGCAGAGAAAAGTGCAAACCTGGCACGACGGAGAGAGAAGGAAGCTAACGAAGCAAGAATCTTTGCTCAAGAGCAGCAAGAAGCGGCTGAGCTTGCAAGAAAAGATGCAGAAGCGCAAAAAGAGGAGGCAGACAAAGCAAGAGCAAACGCAGAGGATGCTACAAGAAGAGCAGAAAAGCTCAGGTATCAGTCGCTGGCACAGTCAATGGCGATCAAAGCAAGCAACATTCTGCCCGAAGATGCAGATCAAGCTGAATTGAGAGGATTGGTAGCACGTCAGGCGTACCTTTTTTATGAAGAATACAAAGATGAAGGGAAGGACTACAACGGAGATATCTACGCCGGCGTTTACAGTGCGCTTCAGGGGATTTATGGAATAGAATACGGAGCCGAGAAGGCAGGAGACTCCGCATTAAATCAATATCAGATTCCTTTAGACTTAAATGCCAAGCAGATTAACGGAATCAGGTCAGTAGTCTATTCTAATAATGGGAATCTAATGTTCTCTGCAAACTCCGACGGAGAAGTAATTAAATGGGATGTTGAAACAAGAGATTATCAGGTGATCTTCCAAAATGATAATGTATCAAGAGTAGTCAATATCAGCCCTGACGAAAAATACCTCGCATTAGGTACGGATGAAGATAATATTCTTTTGTTCAACACTCGGGATATGGAAGCAGAGCCGATTCAGATTAGCGGTCATGAAGGAGGCACTGTTTTCGACTTGATCTTTCTGCCCGATAACTCAGGTTTTATCTCGGTGGGTGAAGATAATCGAATATTAAAGAGTGACTTCAGCACCACTCAGCAGATTGCCAGATCTAATGTTAGAATCAATAAGATTGCACTTTCACCGGATATGAGAACACTCGCAGGAGGCGGTAGCGACGGAGATGTGTACCTATGGAACCTAAGCCGGATTGATTCGGAAGTCTCTAAGTTAATTAAAACAGAAGATTATGAGGGAACGGAGACCGGCAATGCCGTGAAGGAAATAAAAAAACCACCCATTCGTTCCGTAAGGTTTAGCTCAGACAATAAGTTTCTGGCCTATGGAAGTGAAGACGGAGCTATTATACTTTGGAATTTGAAAGAAGATAAGCAGGAACAACCAACCCTGACAGGATTCAGAGCACCGGTCACGGATATTGAATTCAGCCCGGACAACCGTCTGATCATCGGTACATCTACCAACAGGCAAATCAGGATTTGGGATACCCAAAATCTCTACGATCTACCCATCGTCCTTCGTGACTACAAAGAGCCTGGATTTGAGAAGGGGTGGGTGTATGATGCCGATTTTAGTCCCGACGGAAACTTCTTTGTAACGGCGGCAGCAGACGGCAGCATCAGAAGATACCCAACCAAAATTGATGAAATGGCAGCCGAAATCAGCAGCCACATTACGTTAGGGAATATGTCACCAAACGAATGGATTCAATACGTAAGTTTGGATATACCCTATGAAAAAACATGCAAGGAGATTGACCTACAGCGAAAGGATAACTAAGATCATTGAATGAAGAATTTTTTACTGATTTGTTTGCTTTCGGGTTTCACATATTCAGCCGTTGCTCAGCTTGCCACCAAGTGCACACGTGCACTGGAGGAGGCCGAGGCGGCTTTTGAACAAGGTAGACTGTTGTTTATCCTGGATCAAACCAACAACAAAGGGGAAAGAAAGAATTTCTATGAATGCTTGGAGAATAAGGTTTTTTCAATTGAGGAGGAGATAAGAGCCAGAAAGCTTTTAGTGAAAGCCTACCTTTTTACTGATAATGAAGAGGAAGCGGAGAATAAACTCATAGACCTCGTCAAGGTAGACAAAGAGCATCAACTAACATCAGCTGATCCGGCAGAGCTTCATTTCTACTATTCTAAATTCAGAACCAGACCCATCTTTAGGATAGGGCTCAAAGTAGGGACTAACGTGTCCAGAATAGCCGTATTACAGGAATTCAATGCTTTCGCCTTGCCAGATCGTACCAAAGACTATCGAAGTAAAGAAATAGGTCTGCCACTGGGCTTTAATGCGGAAGCTACCATTGAAAAATACATATTTAAAGGGATAGAGGTAGGGGGAGGGCTACAGTATCGTGTCCTGTCTTATGGAGTGGAAGGAAAATTTATTGAACCGGACCAATTAACCTACATAGCGATAAATCGAAGTACGATGTTAAGGTTTCCGTTGCTGATCCGGTACAATTATAATTATTCAGCACTCAACAAAGAGAGCGGTCGGGTCAAACTCATCCCTTATGCCTACATCGGAGGTTCTTTCGATCGGGTGATTAATGCAGAGTATGTGGATACCAACCGATCCGGAGGTACTGCCTTTACACTGCCGAGCGGCAGCACCAGCCTGACCGACTTTGATCAGGTTGCCGAAGAAAATATATCCATCTTCGGAGGGCTGGGTGTCAAATATCGGTTCGGAAGATCGCTGGTTAATTTTCTGACGCTTGAATTAAGATACGATAACGCCCTTTTCAATTATATTAATCCGGAAAACCGGTGGAACAATGATGATTTACGCTTTGGGGTCGGCCATGTGGAAGATGACCTCGCCATAAACGCATATACCATATCAATAGGATATACACAATCATTTTATTTACCACGAAAACGAAAAGAATTTCGATAGTTTATGAAAAGAATTTTGGCTATTAGCTGCCTTGCAGGGCTATTCACAACCTGTCAGATAGAAGAAGAAGGGGTACCCACACCGGACGAGGGATTCATCCGATTCTTTGGAGACCTTACCTCCTACAATGCAAGTGATTTGGAGGCCGTCGGAGACACACTCGTTGTCTTTGGGTCTCAAATAAACGTCCAATCTGGGAATAGCGATTTTACTATTATTCGCATGAACGCCGAAGGGTTGTATCTTGACTCAGCCCTTTACACTCCTGAACTGAAAGTGAAAATAGATACCGATGGAGACGGGTTTGGCGATACAGAGTTAGGCACTGACGAGGACGGCAACATTGTAAGTAAAGGGAGTGTACTGGCTGAACAGTTTGAAGCCATACAGTTGCAGGGCAACGCTTCCGGCTCGCAGATCGAACCCATACGAACAGGCACGTTCGCAGACGGATTCCTGACCGCAGGAACGTATCTCTTCAATGACAACGCACTGGGCATAGCCAACGTAAATGCCGCTTATCTGGGCGTTTATGATATGCAGCTAAATGCAGTGACTGATACCATCCTGCTATTCAATGAAAATCCCGCAAACGGCCTTGATTATTTTGGTAATGACGTGATTCAAACTGCCGACGGGGCCTTCATCTTTGGAGGAACAATAGAAGTAAATCGAGGAGGAGTTACTGATTTGGACTTTCGCCTCATCAAGTTTGAATTGAGCACCGACAGACTCACCACGGTCTGGGAACAGACACTGGGAATTGAGGGTAATGGACAGGATGACATTTTATCCAGAATTTTTGAAAAAGAAAACGGAAATATCGTAGCTATAGGCACTACTTTTGATAAAAGCACGTGTGGAGAAAACAATGGGGATAATGGAACAAACGTTGCCTTTTATGAACTGACTGCTGCCGGCAATGAACTAAACAGTGTGACTTACGGGGTAGGCTGTCCAAGCCGCAGCACTACCGACGCTCGGGAGTTTGCCGTATTCAATGACGTGGTGAGCGACGCAGTGAAAGTAGCATCAGGATTTGCGATAACCGGCACCTCCACTTTATCATCAGAAGATAATTATGCCTTCTTCATGAACCTTACCAATTCAGGAAACTTCATCGCCGCCGACACCCTCACTAGCGGCTTTGACCCCGCTTTACAAACGAGAGGGCTGGGAATAGTGCAGGCAAATGACAAAGACTATATCATTCTAGGGGCCTACGAAGACTTCCATGAATTGGATGCCTCTAATGAGGAAATAAATGAAAGAGCAGAAGAGGCTCTATTCATGAAAGTGAGTCAGACAGGCATAAGGGTACATGAAGTGCACTATGGCTCTTTGGGTGGGGATGATAGCGCAATAGATGGCCTTCTGCTGATCGACAGCAGGATCATGGTGGTAGCCAAGATGGATTTGGGCGGAGGCGTAGAACTCGTCTCACTTATAAAAACCAATGACAACGGAGAACTTGAAAATTAAACGTTTGAATCCCCTTTTTTCTCAAGTATGCGTTTGTAAAGTCAAAGTACGCTCTTAAAAAGTCAAAGTATGGGATCGGGGAGTTGGAGTACGCATTTTTTTTCTTGCAGATGGACTTAGAAAGTTGAGCATGTGGTCTCCGTGGTTTCTTTGTGCTCTTTGTGGTTAAATCGGTCATTGATTTGTTCAGCATGATCGGAAAGAGGTCAAGGGTCGAAGAAGTGAAGATTTTCTTACCACAAAGGACACGAAGGGTTGCACAGAGTTCACAAAGTACATGCGATTAGACAGAGCGGTTATTGCTGACCATCTTGTAGGTATTTTTATTCAGTCATCATCTCTGTGGCTTCTTTGTGCTCTTTGTGGTTAAATCGTTATTAGTTTGTTTTGGCATTGTCTGAAACAAAATAAGAGACAAACACAAACAAAGATAAAAATCCCGATAATCCTAAAATCAGGTAAATTCTGTTTCAGACGGGGAGGAATTACAGACTACCTCCGCAGGGGGCATATTCTTATTCATTATATTTGTTTAATCGTAAAGATTATCAATGATGAGAGTTTCCGAAATTGATTTGTATAATATGCTTAAAAAGAAAATGGGCGAGGAGGAGGCAGACTCCCTGATTTCATTTATTAAAACCGAAGTAACCTCAACGTTTAATGATCAAAAAGACTACTTTGCCTCTAAAGAAGATGTCGCAAATGCTAAAGCAGACATTATCAAATGGATATTTATATTCTGGGTAGGGCAGCTAGCGGCTGTCGTTGCTCTTCTCCGATTTTAGCTTGACGACCGGGTTTCGTTCTCCGTCATCATCTCTGTGGTCTCCGTGGCTTCTTTGTGCTCTTTGTGGTTAAATCGGTCATTGATTTGTTCAGCATGATCGGAA
>JAPPDO010000259.1 GCA_028821635.1 Ekhidna sp. | reverse complement strand
CATCTGCGGTGACTTCACACGGTGCAGTGAATGCCGGCAGGGTGGCTGCGTCCGTTCGTATCGGAACTAACTCATCTCCTGAAATATTCCAGCCATATTTCATGGTGAGCGTGTCTCTGGCGGCTGCGCCTCTACAGGAGTAAAAATCCGGTGCATTAAGCGTGATGTTGGAAGGGATTCGGGTTTCGCCCGCCTGTGTGTCCAGAATACTCCACCCGATCAACAGTTTATCGTAATTTTCAGAAGACATGGATGAGTTCTCAAACATAGAATTCATACTAAAAAACCGCGCCACGCTGCTAATATCCCATTCACTGATGTCCTGATTGAAGGAGGAATTTTTAAACATGGACGACATACTGGTCACGCTGCTCACGTTCCAGTTGCTGATGTCGCCGTTGAATGAAGACTCATTAAACATAAACGACATATCGGTTACGTTGCTCACGTTCCAGTTGCTGATGTCGCCGTTGAATGAAGACTCATTAAACATAAACGACATATCGGTTACGTTGCTCACGTTCCAGTTGCTGATGTCGCCGTTGAATGAAGACTCATTAAACATAAACGACATATCGGTTACGTTGCTCACGTTCCAGTTGCTGATGTCGCCGTTGAATGAAGACTCATTAAACATAAACGACATATCGGTTACGTTGCTCACGTTCCAGTTGCTGATGTCGCCGTTGAATGAAGACTCATTAAACATAAACGACATATCGGTTACGTTGCTCACGTTCCAGTTGCTGATGTCGCCGTTGAATGAAGACTCATTAAACATAAACGACATATCGGTTACGTTGCTCACGTTCCAGTTGCTGATGTCGCTATTGAAGGGGGATCCGCTGAACATGGACGACATACCGGTCGTGCTGCTCACGTTCCAGTTGCTGATGTCGCTGTTGAATGAAGACTCACTAAACATGTTGTTCATATCTTTTACACTGCTTACATCCCATTTGGAAATGTCCCTGTTGAAGTCAGAACCGAAGAACATGGTCCGCATATTCGTCACTTTGCTCACATTCCAGTCGCTGATGTCTTGGTTGAAGGGAGCCTGATAAAACATGAGCCTCATATCCGTGACGCTGCTCACGTCCCAGTCGCTAATATTACCGTTGAAGGATGATGTCGCAAACATATATGGCATATACGTCACGCTACTGACGTTCCAACTGTTAAGGTTACCGTTGAAGGATGATTCTCTGAACATGTATCCCATAAATGTCACGCTACTGACGTTCCAACTGTTAAGGTTACCGTTGAAGGATGATTCTCTGAACATGTGGTTCATATCCGTGACGCTGCTCACGTTCCAGCCGCTAATGTTACCGTTGAAGGATGATTCTCTGAACGTACTTCTCATGTCTGTCACATTGCTTACATCCCACCCGCTGATGTCTCCCTTGAGAGTAGAGTTAAAAAAGGTTCGATGCATGCTCGTCACCCCTGAAAGATTAGGGGCATCTGTGGCATTGATGGTCAGGTTACTACAGCCTGCAAAAGCTAAACTCATGGAAGTCCAGATAATGTCTCCCCACTGCTCCACAGTGCGTATCTGCACTGCCGCAGTAGTCGGTTCGTATTTGTAGTTAACCACTTTTGTGAATTGGAAATGGGGAAAAGTCCCGCTAATAGTAATCCTGTGGGTGCCCGCTTTAGCATACGTATGTGTCGTATCTCTGGTGACACCACTGGCAGCTGCGCTGCCGTCTCCCCAGTTTACCGTGTAGTCATAAGTAGAACTCTCAGCTATAGGAATGGTGATGCTTTCATTGTCAGTGGTCGTTTCCCATGTTGTGATGAAGGGGTCGGTTTGTGCCTGTGTATACATTGCAGAAAGTGCTGCTAGGGAAATAAGAAATATGTCTTTAATTCTCACTTGAAAAAGGTTTTGATATGGCAATATTCTCATTATTATTTAATGCTAAAATTAGATAATGTGTAATTAGTGGGCAATGATATAAAATTATTATGATTTTTATTACATTTTTTTGATAGCCGACATAGCATATCACTCATTCATATGCGCTATGTGGGGATTATTAGCATTTTAAGTGGTGCCTAAAGAGTTTGTTACTTTTTATTTCAGATTCTCAGTACACTTTCGAAATATGTCAATAATAGGTGCCCGATAAAGGCATGCTTATTATTTATCTGTCGTTTTCTCTTCTATCATGAGACAAACCTCAGATAAACCAATGCTATTTTTTTATTCATTATTTCACATTATATTTGCCATTAATAGTTAATTGACAGATTAAAAATTTAAAATCAATTAAAAAATGAGTAATAATTTTAATGAAAGCAGAAGGGATTTTATAAAAAAATCCGGGTTAGCCTTGGGTGTGGTCACCATTTTACCTAGTCATGTAGTATCAGGTCTTGGTCATACACCCCCAAGCGATAAGTTGAATATAGCCGGAATAGGAGTAGGGGGCATAGGATTTGCCAACCTTAAAAACCTGAAGTCTGAGAACGTCGTAGCACTCAGTGATGTAGACTGGAAATATGCAAAAGGATGCTTTGACGCATATCCCAAAGCAAAAAAATACTGGGATTACAGGAAGATGTTCGATGAGATGGGTGATGACATTGATGCTGTAGTAATAGCCACTGCCGATCATACGCATGCTATCACCGCAGCCGATGCGATTACAATGGGTAAGCATGTATATCTTCAAAAACCATTGACTCATAGCGTCTATGAATCCCGCCTGCTTACTAAACTGGCAGCGGAATATAAGGTCGCTACTCAAATGGGCAACCAAGGAGCCTCCGGAGAGGGCGTAGCAAAAGTATGTGAGTGGTTGTGGAATGGCGAAATCGGAGAAGTTAAAAAAGTTGAATCATTCACAGACAGGCCTATCTGGCCACAAGGGCTTAATACCCCTGAACAGGAGCAGTCAGTGCCGGATACTTTGAATTGGGATTTGTTCGTTGGCCCGGCTCAAATGAGACCTTTTAATGAAATATACCACCCTTGGAACTGGCGTGGCTGGTGGGATTACGGGACCGGTGCATTAGGCGACATGGCATGTCATGTTTTGCATCCGGTTTTTGAGGGATTAAAATTGGGAAATCCTAGCAAAGTTCAAGGCAGTTCTACTTTACTTTTAAATGACTGTGCGCCCGTCTCAGAGTCTGTAAAGCTCACGTTCCCCAAAAGAAATAAAGTGGGCAAAACAAAAATGCCTGAAGTGGAAGTTTATTGGTATGACGGAGGGATTAAGCCGGAATTTCCGGCTGAATGGCCTGCCGGTAAAAATCCTAATAAGTATGGAGGAGGAACATTTTTTTACGGAACAAAAGATATAATGCACGCCGGATGTTATGGCGCAGAACCGGAGTTGTTATCAGGCAGGATACCTGATGTAAAAGAAACCGAAAGAAGAGTAGAGAAAGAACTAAATAAAAAGTGGAATGAAGGAGCCCATGAAATGGACTGGGTAAGAGCCTGCAAGGAAAGCCCTGAGAGCAGAAAGCCAACAACCTCTGCTTTTGCCGAAGCCGGGCCTTTCAACGAGATGGTAGTAATGGGAGTGATGGCTGTAAGGCTACAATCTTTGAACAAAGAACTGGAGTGGGATGGGGAGAATATGCGGTTTACTAACATCAGCGATAGTGAAATGATAAAATCGGTGGTAAGAGACGGCTTTGAGATTAAAGACGGTCATCCTACTTTTGATAAAACATGGACGGAACCCGTGCCTGCAAAGGATTTTGCAGCAGAATTGGTCAAACATACTTATAGAGAAGGATGGTCTTTACCGGCCATGCCTTAATACTTATTTTTTAACTAAACATTAATATTTAAAACTTAAATACATGAAAAAGATAAATAACCGGTTACTCTTTTCAATTGCGGCAGGATTCATATTTTCCTGCCAGCCAACACAAAAAGAAAAGACAGACACAGAAAATAAAGCAGAGGAGAGTGTAGTTGAAAAAATGATGATTAATACACTAACGGAAGAGGAGAAAGCCGATGGCTGGATGCTCTTATTTGATGGTTCCACCTCGGATGGGTGGCGAGGCTACAAGAAAGATTCCTTTCCTAAAGCCTGGGAAATAATTGACGGCTCCATTCATATTCAAGGCTCCGGCAGGGGTGAACTGGGAAACACCGAAGGCGGCGACATCATTTATGAGGTCAGGAAGTTTGGAGATTTCCATTTGAAACTGGAGTGGATGGTAGATAGTGCAGCAAACTCCGGAATTTTTTACAGGGGTCAGGAAGCAGCCGGATATGACTATATATGGCAGACTTCTCCTGAAATGCAGGTCTTGGACAATGAGAACCATCCCGATGCTAATAAGGGTAAAGATGGGAATAGACAATCAGGCTCTCTGTATGATTTAATTCCGGCTAATCCTCAAAACGCAAAGCCGTTTAGGGAATGGAATCAAGTTGAAGTCCTCGCTGTGGGGAATTCTATCAAGCATATCCAAAATGGTGATACTGTTGTCAGCTATGTAATAGGAAGCGAAGAACTAACTGCTTTAATTGCAGATAGCAAATGGTCCGGTATTAATGAAAACTGGGGAAATATCGCTTCCGAAGGATTCATAGGACTACAGGATCATGGTGATGATGTGTGGTTTAGAAACATCAAAATCAAAGAACTTTAAGAGCAATATATTCTAGTTCTTTAGTGCCTAAACTGAAGAATGGACTTTAACCTTGTAAAGGGTTAGTGAAAAAGTACGGGAAATGGGTAGTCATTTCCCGTACTTTTTGGGTAATTAGGTATAGAAATAGATTCAGAACTGCATTCCCGTGATTGTTGCTTTTAACTACTAAATAGCAAGCAACTCAACACTAGGGTAAAATTTTATCCCTACATCAATCATTTGTATCTTTCACAGGTAACTAAATTTGGCTTTGTTAGACATAACTTTTACCAAAATTTAGCAGCGAACAAACTTTTAATGGAAAATAAATATAATACAAATACAATATAAATGTGCGGAGTTTGTGGAGTTTACTCTATCAGCGGACAAAGTTCGATTGATGTAAATGCGCTTAAAAGAATGAACGATCTGCTAAGTCACAGAGGCCCCGACGAAGAGGGGCTTTTTATTGATGATGCTAATGGTATAGGGCTGGGTCATAAGCGATTGTCAATTATCGACTTGGACGAGGGCCAGCAACCAATGAGTTTGAAGGCAGGTGATGAAGAGTTCACTATTACTTACAACGGAGAAATTTATAACTATATAGAACTCAAAGAAGAGTTGGAAAAGATGGTGTATAAATTTAAAACCAACTCAGATACAGAAGTTCTCCTTATGAGTTATTTGGAATGGGGTGAAGACTGTGTGAGCCATTTCAACGGAGTGTGGGCTTTTGCAATATGGAGAGCTAGTGATAAATCTCTGTTCATTTCCAGAGATAGGATAGGAGAAAAACCACTGTACTATTACTTAGATAGAGACCGGATTTACTTTGCTTCCGAGTTATCTCCATTGCTTAATACAAACCTGAAGATAACACCTAATTTTGAAGTTCTCAAACTTTATCTTCTGTTATGTTTTGTTCCGGCTCCTCACACTTTCTACAAAGAAATTAAGCAATTAGAGGCTGGTCATAATATCCTTATTCAAGGAGGGTCAGTTACTTTTAAAAAATATTGGGACCTTCCATTGATTGATGAATCTTCCCTATTAAAAAATACCCCAAAAGTTCAAAAAGAATTTGAAGTTCTTCTGCAAGATTCAGTGAGATTAAGAATGAGGTCTGATGTTCCTTTTGGAGCATTTCTTAGTGGAGGATTGGACTCGTCAAGTATTGTCTCAATTATGAGTCAGTACAGTAATAATGAAGTTTCAACATTTTCTATCGGATCCGAAGAAAAAGATTTTGATGAGCGGGCTTTAGCAAGAATGGTTGCAGATCAATATGCGACTAGTCATCATGAAAAAGTTGTAGAGCCTGAAATATATGAGGATTCTTTAGTTAAGGTATTAGACCACTTTGGAGAGCCATTTGGGGACTCTTCAGCGATAATGACCAGAATAGTATCTGATCTTGCTTCTCAACATGTAAAAATGGTATTGACTGGTGATGGAGGTGATGAGGTACTCTCCGGTTATACAACGTATCAAGGAGAAAAGTTTGCTTCATACTATCAGAAAATTCCACGTCTCGTTGGAAAGAGCATTCCACAAATAATCTCCTTTTTGTCACAACCTCTAAGCAATAGGTACAGATATAAAGCTAACCGAGTTTCCAGCGTGCTCAAATCGTCTTTACTCTCTTTTGTTGACAGGCTGAGTATCAAAACCGGCCAGTTATCACCATATTTGATCAATCAACTTACTGATATTAATGCTAAGAAGATTGGGTGGGAAGAGTTTTATCATAATAAGTTTTCTTTTCTTCCGGTTAGTTTGAATAATTTTTACAGGCTGATGTATTGGAATCTCAAGGTGTCCCTGCCAGACGACATGCTAAGAAAAGTGGATAGGATGAGTATGGCATGCTCCCTTGAAGCAAGGATTCCCTTTTTAGATCATAGATTAATTGAATTGATGGTTGCGGTTGATAAAAAAGTTAAAATGAATAAATTTCAGCGAAAAAGTATTTTAAGGAATACGACAGCAAAATCACTTCCTAAACCTTTACTTCGAGCAAAGAAGATGGGATTTAGTG
Source organism: Ekhidna sp. (assembly GCA_028821635.1). Taxonomy (GTDB): domain Bacteria; phylum Bacteroidota; class Bacteroidia; order Cytophagales; family Cyclobacteriaceae; genus Ekhidna. The sequence continues at coordinate 2,226 of JAPPDO010000259.1, read as the reverse complement.
TTCCTATGAGGGAGTGGTTCAAGAAGGCAGAGTTGCTAAAATCAGTTCGGGATCTTGGTGACCTGCATGAGCATTTAGACCGAACGGTATGGACCCGCATACTTGAAAATAATCAAGCCGGCCAACTTGATGCAGGTAACTTTATTTGGAGTGTTGCAATATTGAAAAAATGGATAGAAAGATTATAATAAAGCTTATTAGATAAGGGATGAAGATTGCCTTCATCTGTTGCATTCAATAGGCTGTCCTTTCCTATAAATCTCCAATCATTCGGAAAGTGAAGGTCATCAATCAGGAAAGCCCTTTGATCTTCTTTTCAAGCACTGTCAGTCGCTCCTCTAAGATCTAATAGTTCTTTTCAACAAATTTATAATTACGCTTTTAAAGATCCGCAAATCCTTGTTGTAAAAACTTAATACTCGCATCTATTTGATTTTATGACAAACCAACTCCTTTTTAGAGCTAGTCACTCCATTGCTAATGTTTAATCTTAGAAATACGGTAAATACCTTAAAAACACATTTATTTTAAGGCAAATAGCATCTATGAACCGTATCCGGAGATATTCTTACCACAAAGGGTACGGAGATTGGCACAGAGTACACAAAGAAGAAGGGATATATTAGGATGCAACTGCCGGACGGGTGTTTGTTGAAGTTTGTGAGGGAGTAGGAAAGAAATAACCACTGATCAGACAACAATAATCACCGGACGGGCAACAATAACCACCGGATGGTCTGCAATAAGGTCAGAAAGGGCTGCAAGAACTCCGAAGTGGGCTGCAAGAACAGTAGAATGGTCTGTAAAGCCTTTTTAGTGTCAACCTATTTCAGGATAGTGCCACGTGACGACTGAGACTCTTCGTTGTTATTACCCCTGATCCTTCTAATTTTTATGTTCAATAGCGCATAGACTACTGAGGTGATGGGACTCAATATATTAAAAAAACAAAATGGGGCATACACCATGGTTGCTATCCCCAAAACCCCTGACTGAGTGGCACCACACGTATTCCAAGGTATCAAGACGGATGTCACAGTGCCGGAATCTTCGATCGTTCTGCTCAAGACCTCCGGTTTGTACCCTAACTTGAGATAAACCTTTTTAAACATCTTACCCGGAATAACGATAGACATATACTGATCCGACGCTGTTGTATTAAAGAATAAACAGGTTCCAACAGTAGAGACAATCAATGAAGAGGTTGAGTTGACCCGGCTGAGTATAATATCGGTTGCCTTTTTCAAAAAACCTCCCGCATCCATCGCTCCGCCAAAAGCCAAGGCACAGATAATTAACCATACCGTATTAAGCATCCCTGACATCCCGAATGTGGTGAGCAATTCATTGATCTGAGCATTGGATGTGGTAACAACCATTTCTCTTGAAAAGGAATCCATAAGCGTGATATAAGAAAACAAGGCACCCCGCATGAAGGACAGATCTGAGATAAGATGTTCATGGCCCGCATCAATGAGACTTTTAGCTCCAACAGAAAAGATAAGATCAATTTGGAAGAGAATAGCAAAAAGTCCACCTAGTAAGGTGCCCCAAAAAAGCGCAGGCAAAGGGTAGACTCTCCTGACGATCATGACGATCACTGACAGTGGGACAAGAAAAAGAAAAGGGGTTATGTTGAACTTCTCTTCAATTGCATTTTGATAAATGGTAATGTCAGCAGCATTGTCAGCATCAAACGAATAACCTATCACAAAGTAGATAAGCAACGTAATGACGAACGCAGGGCTTGTTGTCAGCAGCATATATTTGATATGAGTGAAAAGGTCGGTGCCGGCAACGGCAGATGCCAGGTTGGTGGTGTCAGACATGGGAGATAACTTATCTCCAAAGTATGCTCCGGAGATTACTGCTCCGGCAACCAAGCCTTCATGTATATCCAGTATTTTACCAATGCTGAGCAGTGCAATACCTATGGTAGCAATCGTCGTCCAGGAACTTCCGGTCGAAACAGCGACAATCCCTGAAATAATACAAGCAGCTACCAAAAAATAAGAAGGAGTCAAAATAAAAAGCCCATAATATACCATTGAAGGTACGATTCCGCTGATAACCCATGATCCCGTTAATGCGCCTATCATCAGCAATATGAGTATTGATCTTTTTGCAGATTTGATGCTGGCAATGATACTTTCTACAAGATGATTCCATGAATTACCATTTCTGATTGCAATTACTGAAGCAACAGCAAAAGATAGTATCAAGCTT
>JAPPDO010000251.1 GCA_028821635.1 Ekhidna sp. | reverse complement strand
TCAAGTCATCACCAAACCAAAATTACAGGACTTAGGATTGAAAGAAGAAGTTGAATTACTTGACTTTGTTAAAGAAAAAGGGGAGTTTGCACCAATCGTGATTGACTCAAATGACATACTTTCAAATCCGGAGAGAGGACTTTCTTTATTGTGTAAGGAATTGGGTATACCATTCCAATCTGAAATGTTATGCTGGGAGAAAGGCCCAATTCCCGCAGATGGGGTCTGGGCGAAGTATTGGTATAAAAACGTTCATAATTCTACTGGTTTTGCGAAGCAAAAAACCAGCGAACGCCCGCTTCCTGCTGACTGCGAACCTCTTCTTAAAGAAGCACAACCTTACTATGAAAAGCTGAAAGCACACTCTTGATTAAAGTAAGGGAAGAAAAAATAGTTCCTTAGCTATATGAAATAATGACTGATTTCAGCAATTTTGTTTACATATTGGTATAATTTCAAGTCTGATGATTCAGGCAAAAAAATAGAAAGAAAATTTAGCTGATTTATATTGAAAAAACTTATTTTAAAAAGTCAATAACGAATAAAATAATATCACTTTCCCTTACGGAATGGTGATAAAGATAAAAAAACTATGCTACAAAAATATAATCCTAAAAACGAAAACATCCAAGTCTGGGTCGGTGATCGACTTTACCCCCGTAATGAGGCCAAAGTATCCGTCTTTGACAGTTCGGTGCAGGGCGGAGACACTGTCTGGGAAGGATTAAGAGTTTATAAAGAGGGCCTACTTCATCTGAACAGACACTTGGATCGGATGTATGAGTCTGCCAAAGCCCTTCATTTTACACAAGTCCCCACTAGGGAGTTTGTAAAAAACGCTATCAAGCAAACGCTGGAGGCAAACGGAATGACAGAAAACACACATATTCGTCTGACCTTAAGCCGTGGGGAGAAGGTGACTTCAGGAATGGATCCGAGACTTAATCAAAAAGGTAGCTGTCTGATCATTTTAGCAGAGTGGAAGCCCTTAGTTTATGACAATGACTCGGGGGTCAAAGTAATTACTTCAACACAAAGACGGAACAGTCCGCAATTCTTAGACTCCAAAATACACCACAGCAACTTGCTCAACAATATCCTAGCGAAGATTCAAGCTAATATCTCCGGAGTAGATGCAGCCATCATGCTTGACGAAAGGGGATTTGTAGCAGAGCTTAACGACACGAATCTATTCATGGTAAAAGATGGAGTGCTTTACACTCCTCATGCCAATGCCTGCCTTCATGGAATTACAAGGGGGTTTATTCTGGAGTTGGCAGAAAAGCATAGAATAACCCTCAGGGAAAAGGACCTGAGCCTAGTAGAGTTTTACAATGCCGATGAAGTTTTTGCCACAGGAACGATGGGCGAACTTACGCCTGTGGTAGAAATAGATGGAAGACAGATTGAAAATACGGTAAACTCAAATCTACGATCTCAACTCAATAAATGGATGCACGAAGAGTTGAGAGCGCATTGTGAGAAACTTTAGTCAAAACACAATTAAACTATTTGTAAAAAATTATTGCAAAACTTTATATTGTGTCAGTTTCTGATTCGAATTTCTCTTGGGCGTGCCCTTACCTGTAATAACATATCCTTACTTTGTAATGAAATAATTTGAGAAATATAAACATTTGAAAAATAAATGCCCTTCAAGTTAACCTCAAACCTGATGCTTCTTTTTTTGGTGTTCAGTCTCTTTTACAAAGGTTTTGTTCCACAATATTTTCTTCTTTTCACCTTTGTTCTGTTTTGGCTCATTAACAAAAAAGGTAAGGTTATAAAAAGTTCATTTTTGTGGTTTCCAGTTATCATTGTTTTAATAGGGGCAGTATCTTGGTGTTTGAACCTGCTTTTGGGTAATGCAGACCTCTATTCTTTTCTATTCTGGCTGATTTCATATCTTCCTAACTTCCTCCTGACTATTCTGGTCATTACTTACAGTGTCCATCTAGACTTCTATAAAATTTATAAAGTATACAAGTTTTTAGTCTATATACAGTCACTCTTATTGATCTTCTCATCCATCAAATATGGAGTTCATCAAGTGGGTGATGCGGCCGTTGGGACAGTAGGTGATGCAAACTTTGTCGCATTTCACATACTTGTGGTAATTCTTTATGAAATAATCTCCATTAGTGTGAAATTAAATAGAGAGCGAATTTCTACTCAGAAAATGACATTAAAATTTCTCGAAATATTCTACTTTTTTATAGTATTTATAATTCCTGAGTCTACCGCAAATTTTGGGTTTCTATTAATAATTGTTTCTTTTTTTCTTTTGAAAGAGTATGTACTTAGAAAATTAAATATCATAAAAATTACCTTGATTACAGGTATAGCTTTACTTGGCTCCGTTTTTCTTTCGATTTCGAATCAAGTGTCAATTAAGCGTATATCAGGCGTGGTTGATTTAATTTCTGACTTGGATTTTGATAAAATTTCACATCTTTCAAAGTTTAACATTTACAAAAAAATCATTACAGGTGAAATTATAAATGGGGAAAGCTTAATCCTTGGACTTGGGCCTTCAACTTTCACCAGCAGAAGTTCGGTTATTAGGATGCCAGAGGAGAGGTTAAATGACTTTGCTCTGGATTTACCCTATTTCAAAAGTGACCATTTCGCAACGTTTATTTCACCGATCTACTCAAATTGGAGGAGAACAAAAGAAAGTCATGGAAACTTTGCATCTCCACAAACTTCTGTAGTATCAATCTCTGTCGAACTGGGGCTTTTGGGCTTATGTGTATTTTTCTCTTATTTCTTCCTGATCTTTAAAAGGATCAAAACGATTAACCTATCCCCAAAGGATGAACATCTTCGGAAGTTTGCATTTTACTTCAGCGTGTTTTTTATTATCAATTTATTTTATCTGAACTTTTGGGAATATCCTTTTATGTCGTTTACCTATATCATCTTCACTTTTTTAATCCTCTTTCCCAAGAAAGACTAAATTTATTTATTGTTCAAAGAATTTATTAAATCATAACCTACTTTAGAGTTAGTCTGACAAACTTTCAAATTATTGCTACCGATATAAAATTTACAAATCGCCGTATGCTTTTATTCATCTTCAATTACTCGTAAAAGAGTATTTAAAATTAAGACATCTGGACGCAAATAATTGTTGTAATAGTGAAAATTCTCCTGCATTATCTCAAATAATCTACATCTATTCTTTAGTAATTCTCTTATATTTTCAATTAATTCATCTTTCCCATTAAACTCAAGGTAGTTTTTATGACTCTCAAAACTTCCAGGAAGCTTATATCTTAATGGTTCCGAAATAATTGCTCTTGAAGCGGCAACATACTCTCCAAATTTCCAACCGATTGAATTATGTAATCCAGTTGTTGCAATACAAATAGTGCTTTCTTTAACGGTATTAAGAAATACCTCTTTTTTAGTGAGAGAAGTAGGTAATACTAAATTTTTTTGATGCCGTTTTGAAAAGTTATCAGCTTCAAGTCCGCCGATAAAATTGTTAGAAAATTCTTTTTTACAAGTCTTAATATAATCAATTCTATTTCTATTTATGTCTTCTCTTTCAATTTTTGAATGTTCAAGCGATACATCATCAGGATTATAAAGTCTGGTCAAAAATAAAATCTTACTTTTTTTGTGAAGATAAGGTTTTGACTCAAAATCACTACTACGAAATGAAAGTTTCCCATAATACTTCGAGATCAAAAAACTATTTTTAAGAATTTCTTTAAATTTTTGCTGAAGACTCATGGGGAAATTACTTTCGCATGCAATCGAGTAATTTAATCCTAAAGGAAAAATTTTGCAGTTTTCTGGTGCATTACGAAAAACATCTTCATTAAAACTTCTTTTAAAATAAAAATCTGCTTTAATGTTATTTTTAAAATAGTCTAAATTATCCTCTATTGAAGCTTCTATCCAATTTAAGCCATCTAAAGTGTCATATATCACATCGTATTTATTATTAATTCTAACTTTGAGTATTGGTTTGACCGAATTCCCAATCGTAGGTTTCACAATAAGATTAATGATACCATTTTTTCTAAGTTTATCAAACCCGTCATAAATCTGACTAAGATGGGGTGAATGAAAGTAATCTAATTCACATTTGAATGATGGATTTATACTTGATCTTTTCAAATAGTCGTTTCTTGAAAAGCACATTTGGAGTCAGATGTTATTAAATAGTTATTTGCGTATAATAACAATTATAGGCTAATTAGGTCAAAATGTGGTATTGTTACAAAAGTATAAACATTGCTAATTTAGCAAAACTTGGTATAAATAAATCTAAAAGACAAAAAAGTAGAACCTATGAGGAGGCCGTCTTAAGAGTCAGTGAAGTTAAACTATTGAGTGAAAAACAAATGAAGTTATTATTTTCTGAAGGTAAGGTCTATAGGGAAAAATTTCTTGGATTTACAAAATCCATAACTATGTATCATTTCCCTGAGTAGAGAGGGTATAAGACCTTCCTCTGGATTTACCTTATTTCAAAAGTGATCACTTTGCAAAGTTTATCTTATGGATCCGCTCAATATAAAGGACTATAAATAGGCTTGAGAACTTTGCTCCTTCTCAAATTGGCAAATCTACATTTTAAGACAATTCATAATTTCTATATCTTTGTGATTTTACAAAAAAATAAGTATTATTTAAGTTATGTCATAAAATATTGTTTGATAACAGTACCTAATAAGAAATTTATGAAAAAGAAGTTTAAATCATTCTTAAAAAAGAAACATCCAAATATATATGAAATTGCTAGGAGATTCCATTTATATGCCTATTTCAAATTAAGGAAAATTCAGCATATTCCTAAACATTTATTTTTTAGAATTACAAAGAATAAAAATATTGTTGAAAAAATGTTAATTGATTTTCCAATGATTCACTCAGCAATGGTCTCAAAGAACTAGGTAAGAATTATTCTAACTAATTTAAAAGAAGTGTTGGATAAAAATATTGAGGGAGACATCGTTGAATTAGGTTGCAATGTTGGAACAACATCTTTATTCATCCGGAAATTTCTCAATGAATATAAGTCCGAAAAGAAATTCCATGTTTACGATTCTTTTGAAGGACTGCCTGAAAAAGATATTAAAGATGATAATAATGTCGTGAGACAGTTCTCAAGAGGATCTTGTGAATCAAAAAAAGAAAATTTAATTCGTAATTTTAAACTCGCTAATCTAGAATTACCTCAAATTCATTGTGGTTGGTTTGGGAAAATACGTGATGAAGAATATCCCAGAAAGATAGCTTTTGCATTTTTTGACGGGGATTTTTATAACTCAATCCTTGATAGTTTTACTAAAGTTTATCCCCAAATGGTTACAGATGCCAGAATAACAATTCATGATTATAAATGGGAAGTATTGCCAGGAGTAGAGAGGGCGTGTACAGATTTCTTGAAAGATAAACCTGAAAAAGGAGCAATGATATATGATGATCATGTAGGTATAATGATAAAAAAATAGTTTTGTACTAATCAAAGACACTGATAAAACAATATATACAATGGACTGAAATTACAAAATGAGAATTGGAACTTAGATGTGACCATTGTAATCAAAAAGTAAGATGATAAATGAAATATGATCAATCTAAACCCCTATTAATTTTAATCCAATCTACGGAAGCCCCGATAAGGCAATTTTTAGAAAAGGGGACTTGGGATCGGCTGTGTTTCACATTAAGTCAATATGCCAAAGACTTTAAGGTGTACTATTATACATGTGATAATGAATGCATGCAGCCCTTAATGCCGGAAGGAGTATATCATAAACACGCTTCAATATCCTCAAAGATGTTTGGTGTGGGGCATGTTTTATATTATTTGTATTTGATTTTAAGTGCATTCAAGTGGAAGAAATCATCTTTTTCTGTCGTTAGAGTCGTGGGTACCAATATTCCGGTTCTCCCGCTTGTCAGAGCAATATCAAGGAAGAAATTTGTAATTAGTTATCAATATGATTGGGCTGAGGGCGTAAAAAAGGACTATGGGGGTGTAAAAGCACTTATTTCAAATACTGCTCAAAGATTTGCTATCATGTCCGCTGACTATTTATTGTGTACGATGAGTTGGTTACAAGATATAGCAATAGACAGGTATAAAATAAAGAGAGAGCATACAACAGTACTGCCTAATTACGTGAATACTGAGATTTTTAAACCTTCTTCAAAAAAAGAAAAGCAGATAATTTATACAGGGAGGTTGCATTGGTCAAAAGGAGTAGATTTACTTATTGAAAGCTTCAATAAGTTTAGGAGGAGCAACAAGGAATATAGATTAGTTATATTAGGTGTAGGTGATTACCTTGATGCTCTTAAGACTAGGGTTGAGGATGAGGAAGCGGTATTTTTTGTGTGTTCTTTACCAAACAATGAAGTTGCCGAGCATCTTGGCAAATCGGAGATTTTTGTCCTGCCGAGCAGACACATGGAAGGACATCCAAAGTCTCTAATAGAAGCGATGGCATCCGGATGTAAATGCATTGCATCTGATGTTCCCGGGAATCGGGAAGTACTCAGGGAGAGTAAATCTGAAGAGTTACTATTCAAAGCTTGCGATTCGAGTGATTTGTATGAGAAACTCTGTGTAGCTTTATCTTCTCAAAATAGATCGCAGTATGAGTTTGCTATTGAAAATTACAATCCTACAAACTGTTTTAACACAGAAAAAGAAACTCTGCTTAATTTCATAGATAGGTGAGAATCTTTGTTATTGGGACAAGGGGCTTCCCAAATATTCAAGGCGGAGTGGAAACACATTGTGAGGAACTTTATCCCAGATTGGTACAGTATGAGAAAATTGAGGTTGTAGTTTTTAGAAGAAAACCCTTTGTCAAGGATAGCATCGAATCATTTAAAGGGGTCAGATTCATAGATATCCCTACAATTAAAAGGAAGCAGATTGATGCGTTCTTGCATACTTTTCTCTGCTTGTTTTTTGTCCTAATCAAAAGGCCGTCAATAGTTCATTTCCACAATATTGGCCCCGGCTTTTTTATTCCGACGGTAAGAGCAATGGGAATAAAGGTTTTATTCACCTATCATATTCCTGATTACTTGAATAAAAAATGGGGAAGATTTGAAAGAGCATTTCTCAAATTATGTGAAACAATATCCATACGTTTTGCAAATCATGTGATTTTTGTTTCTGAAACTCATAGATCCAACCTTGAGGCGCAATTTGGTTTTTTGAAAAAAAAGAGCAGTGTGATAAGAAATGGAATAAATATTTTACCCCAAGCAACCGCTGACAGTTATATAAAGTCATTAGGTCTTATTTCAGACGCTTATGTTTTGGGCGTTGGTCGTTTTGCTGAACAGAAAGGTTTTCATGATTTAATAGAAGCTTTCAAAAGAATAGAAACAACCTGCAAACTTGTATTGGTTGGAGATGCAGACCACCATACAATATACAGCGATGAGCTTAAAAGAAATGCAATTCAGAATGGAGTGATTTTGACAGGCTTTATAAAGGGGAGTGACCTTGTAGAGATTTACTCACATTGTAAATTGTTTGTTCTTCCGTCGTATGTTGAGGGGAATCCTATTGCACTTTTAGAAGCAATGAGTTTTAATCGTGATATCCTGGTGAGTGATATCGATCAAAATCTTGAACTGAAACTTGCAAAAGATGATTACTTCAAAGTTGGAGATTGTGAAGATTTGGCGAACAGGATCAGAGAGAAAATCTCCGGAAGTGTAAGCAGAGACTTTAAGAAAACCCTTGAAACTAATCATAGCTGGTCAAAAGCAGCATCAGAGCATTTTAACATTTTGTCAATTTTAAAGACCTGAACGATTTAGTATGAAGAAAATCTCAATCTGTTACTTATAACACTTTATTAAAACCTTGCTTTAGTTTAATCAAAGCTAAATGAAGAAGAACAAGTAAGGAGATATAATGCAAGGGGCAACATTTAATACACTTAATGTAATATAAAATAGCGAGTTTATAGTTCTTTGATCTATAATGAATTAATCCGTAATTCCCATAGTAATATTTCCACATCATACCGGCATTTAAATTATCATCAGACTGAGACACATTAGAAATTAACTTTTTACGATCTCTTTTAAATCTATCTGTCTGATGCGACAGGCTATTTTCTAAAATTCTGTATTTTGCTAGTTTTCTGTTGATATATCCAAAGTTATATCTTTTTTTGGCTATTTTGATACATAAGTAATAGTCTTCATTTGTATCAATGTCATCAAAATAATTAACTTCTTCAACCAGTGACTTTTCTAACATTACAGTTGAAAAATTGATCCGATTTCTATAACAGATATGTGGATATAAAATCCCACTTTTTTTTGAAATGACATAAAGTAATCTGGATATTAGGCGGTTTACGACTCCTCTTTCATTGAACCAAACAAAATTCGTATGACTAATTTTCACCTGAGTTTTCAAATGAAAGGATACCTGAATTTCTAACATGCCTCTCTCCCACAAGTCATCGCTATCAAGAAAAGCGATAAGTTCTCCTTTAGCTCTCAATAATCCGGTATTTCTCGCATTAGCCGCACCAACATTATGTTTAAGATTAATTAATGTGATTCTGTTATCCCTTCCCTGAAAGTGCTTAGAAACAGCTAAAGTATCGTCACTAGATCCATCATTTATTATAATGAGTTCCCAATTTCTGTATGACTGAGATAAAACACTTTCTATGGACTCAGCAATCACTTTTGAAACATTATATGCCGGCATTATAACGGAGACCAAAGGCAAATTCTTCATAAAATTCTACCCATTGCTAATTATTAAGCAATATTAATGTTGATGTGATTAATGTTAAAAAATTGGGCTAAAGATAGGTAGGCTACATTAAACTCTTTTATTAATTTAATTTGGCATTGCTAAACTGAAGTAGTTTTGCGATAAAGAATGATGCACACACCAATTAC
>JAPPDO010000108.1 GCA_028821635.1 Ekhidna sp. | reverse complement strand
CAAACCAAGCCCGAAAGAGAGTACCTTTCATATACGTCTACTCTAATTAATACCCTTTGGTTTTAACAGTTTCCATGAAAAAATGTATGCGCATTCACATTTACTTATTGTTAGAAACTATTATTTTGGTATCCTTAATAATGAACTCACAATCCTTTCTATAGATGAATGGGTGCAGATGGAAGCCATCTGATGCATTAATATAAAGTATTTCTATTGGAACCTCTATGTATGAAGTAACACTCTCATCTTTAATAAATACAAGAAAATATTTCCAATCAACACTCTCCATTACTTCTAACTCTGATTTTATCGTTCTCAAGTTTACTATTCTATATCTGTATTTATTCCATATCTCCTCCCTCATGTATGGCATTACTACTATAGCAGAGTCCCAATCCGGAGTTAAGCATAGATTCAATTTATCTTCGTTTATAAAGTTTTCTATACCAATTTTTCTTGGCTTCTCAGAACATGAAATAGCAAATACAACAAAAAGTAAACTAAGGGGTCGGAACAAGACCTCCATATTGAATTTTTCTAAGTCCTCCATTATTTTTTAGATTAATAAGCGAAGCAAGTATTCCTGTATTGTAATAATGGCCTGTTAAATTTTTAGATAATAGTCTGATATATTCACCCCTTACCTACATCGTTGTTGTGTAAATCCATGGCCTTCTCAATAATTGGATTTCCCCCTAACTTAAGCATAGATTATATCTACGCTTTAATATATTCCGTTACTTTTTTGGCAAGTAGATAGATGAAGTAGGATATTAAGGTGTAGTTATAAACTACACCTAGAAGAGTAGATAGAGAGGAAAACCATGAAATAAGGTTAATGAATAACCACAAATTTGTTTGATACGCCATTGTACTTGTACAGATAAATGCCTTCCTTATACCCCGAGACATCGAGTTCTATACTTTTGGAAGACGGAGCTACCATCTTTGATTCTATGAGCCTTCCCTCACTGTCATGTATGCTGATAACGTCATTACCCGAAGAGAACCGGAAAGGCAAACTGACCAACCGGCTTGCCGGATTTGGGTAAGGGTATGCACCGCTAAGGGCTTGGGTTTGCTGGTTCGGAGTGCTTAGCGGGGGGTCTTTCAGGTTTGTGACCACTGCTATCAAAGAATCCAACCTTTTTGTTAAAACATCATCAACTCCACTTAGGTCAGTGTCCAACTCATCTATGTCTTTGGTTAAATCAGTGTCTAATTCAGTGATGTCCGCACTTAAACTATCCTCCAATACCTTGATTTCTTTGCGTAACTCATCTATTTCCGCACTTAGGTCAGTATCTAATTGGGCTATGGCTGACTCTAAAGACAGAGGTGATTCTCCTCCTAATGAGTATATCTTAAAACCTGAAAAACCTGAATCTGAAAATTCCCCCCGCACAGTGAAAAGCTCATTTTGTAACTCATAAGTCCCAAAGTTAGTAAGATTTGCTAATACTGGTAAACGTTGAAGGACATCTCCGTTCTCGTTCATTAGATATCTCTCGTATTGATAATTGACAAGGTTACCATTATCGACAATGTCAACAAAACCTATCTCAAATTCAATTAGGTCATCATTATTATATGCATGCGTGGAAGCATTATGTGCAGTGAATCTGCTAATATTTGAGAGAGATGAGATCCCTGAAACAGAAAATTCTTTGTAAAGTGAAAAATCTAAGTTATAAATTTTAACAGAGTCTATACCTTCAATAACGATCATGTGTTTTATGACCTTTCCCGAAACGGTTCCGACTCCTTTAGTAGTGCCATATTTCGTTACTGGATGGTAGTTGGAACCACTAAACGAATGCTCCAATGTTAATTGAGCCTGTGTTTTAAAGCCGAAGAGCATCAATGCGGCAAAGGCTAATTGTAGTAGTTTTCTTTTGTTCATAGAGCAAATATATGGCTAACTCCATTTACATCCAACCACTGCCATTACCTGGTGTATTATACTAATCAATGAATCGTCCAAAATGTGAGGCTGCTTGCATAGTTAATAGGAAGCATTACTAACATGCAGCATGGTACTTTTACACTTTATTAGATGTCATTTTTACTTTATGTTATCTACCCAATTACGCCCAGTTTCAGATTCCGAAAATCTTTTAAAAACTTCATCAAGTGAGTAAATCATAACTCCTTCATTCTCTCTTGGGTTATCAGTTTTGCAGAAAATTATCAAATCTGTCTTATTTTCATTTGTATATTTTTTCAGTCTTGAAATCTTCTCTTGTGGTTCAAAAGAATATGTTACTTGAACTATTACTCTTTTGCCATTCTCCGCAAGTCCAATTATATCAACATCCTTCATAGTTCTCCCAACCGGTGTTAGGAGTGAGGATAACTTTGGAAGACTAGAATCCAGTCCTGTCCTTAAAAACTCAGAACATAGTACTTCTTGTAGATCTGGGGTCAAGTCTGATAATTTCTTTGGTTTGTTTATTCCATCCATCAGATTTTGAACTTTTTTACCTGCCTTATGCCATACACAAATTGTTCCTTGTCTTGGTTGAGCACAGGTCAGTGGTAAAGCGTCCAATGGATTTAGTTCAATACTTTTTTTAAATTTTATCGCTTTTAGTAAGGCTGTTCTACCCTGAACATCATTTTTATAGCCCCATTTACCTTTAACTATTTCTATCTCTGTATTTGGTTCTACAAACCCGATTTTGTAGTTGTCTTGATTTTCATAAACTGAAAAAACATAGCCACCATCTTTTGAGATTTTATGAAGTGCGTTCATGGCTTTTTTAGCAGGACCCGCATAGTCATTTGGATCAATACTATCACAATCAGATTCTTCATTCCCATTTTTAGATTTGGGGTAATGAACTGCTATGAAGTCATTTTCCCACAAATGATTATGTGTTTCCTTGTCAATATCTAATTCAGAAGAATGTCTACAGAAAAAAGTTTTCATAATATTTTTGTATTTTTTTAATTATATATGATGTTAAAATATAGTATGTGTCTCTTAGATTTTCAAATATACGCATTAAAATTAACTTTGTTTTAATATCTTCAAAAACCTTTTCAGCTTTTGATTGCACTTCATCCATGCCGCTAACCATCTATAAATCCTCAGCAGGTTCCGGTAAGACGTACACCCTCGCTAAAGAATATCTGAAACTCGCCCTTCGCTCGGCAGCCTATTATCAAAAAATCCTGGCCGTTACGTTTACAAATCGGGCGGCGGAGGAGATGAAGGAGCGTGTTTTGGAGTTCCTCATTCAGATTTCAAGAGGGAAGCATGAGTTGATACAGGTGTATGCCGAAGAGTTGAATAAATCCGAGGAGCAGATCATTGAGGCTGCAAAAGTTAGCCTCACCCACCTTTTACACCATTACGGTTATTTTAATATCACCACCATAGATACCTTTTTCCATCGGGTAATTCGCTCTTTTTCCCGAGAAATGGGTTTGCAGGGGAGTTTTGGAATAGAATTGGATACGGATAAAGCAGCGGAGTTTATTACCTCAAGTGTGTATGAGGGTGTGGAGCACAACAAGCAGTTAAAAGACTGGCTGGTGGAGTTTTCAATGGATGGCTTACTGGACGGCAAGGGCTATGAAACCAAGAAACAGATAAGTACGCTTGCGGGGCAGCTTTTTCGGGAAGAGTTCAAAAAACTGCCACAGGATCAGTTTTTAGATGCAGAGGCCAAAGAGAAGATCAAGGCGTTAAAGGCACGCCTTTTGAAGACTAAAAAATCCTTTGAAAACAGCTTGGTCAAGATTGCTGAACAGTTTGATCAATTGATGGCTTCGTCAGGGCTTAGTATTGATGATTTGTTGTACAAAGCCTCCGGACCGGGCGGCTTTTTTCGTAAACTTCAGCGCAAAGAATACGATGACCTGCTCACTAAACGCGTGGAACAGGCCAGAGATGATGCCACGTTATGGGCTTCCAAATCCAGCGATAAAAAAGATCATATCTATCAGCTTGCAGATTCGGCATTTATCCCACTAATGAACGAGGCACTGACTTACGTTGAGCAACATCAGAAAGAATACGCTACAGCCATCTCCGCATTAAAGCATCTCTCCACGCTTGGACTGATGAGCGATATAGCGCAGCGGCTTCAGGATTATAAGCGGGACGAAGAAGTGATTATGATTTCTGACTTACCCGATTTCCTGTCTCAGATCATTGATGATAGCGGATCTCCATTTATTTATGAGAAAGTAGGTTCGTGGTATGCGCACTTTTTGATCGATGAATTTCAGGACACCTCCCCGTTTCAGTGGAATAATTTCCGTCCGCTACTGGAGGAAAGCCTGGCTAGTAGCAATGAAAATATCATCGTGGGCGATGCGAAGCAGTCCATCTACGGGTGGAGGGGCGGTGACCCAAGCCTGCTGCTAACTCAGGTTCAAAAAGAGATACCTCAAACGAATGTCAAGACGATAAGTACTAATTGGCGGAGTGCCCCCGTAGTGGTTGAATTTAATAACCTGCTTTTCTCCGCACTTCCCCAAATTCTTGCAGATGAACTAAGCCGCTCGGTATCGAATGAGGAAGTTCATACGATTACAGCAACTTATGAAGGAGTGAAACAAGAAGTGGCTGATAAAAATAAGAAGACGGAGGGATTTGTAAAAGTCGAGTTTTTAGAAGCTGAGAAAAGGAAAAGCGAATGGGAGCAGCACGCAATGGAGCGGACGATCAGCACGATGGAGTCTTTACTAAAAGAGGGTCATCAATTAAATGATATGGCCATTTTAGTCCGGACAAATAGCGAAGCAGCAGCAATCGTGCATTATGTTTTGAATTATCGAAGGACCCATAACACCCGAATTGAAGTCATCTCCGCCGAGGGGATGCTTCTGGAGAATGCAAACGTTGTTCAACTGATACTCGCAGCATTTAATCATCTCATCAATCCGGATGATATGAGCATCGAAGCGGATTTAACGTATCGTTATCAAAAAGACATTAAAGAAAAAGCATTTGATACGCATGAGGACTTTTCGGAGTTGTCAGCGAGTGGTCTTCCCCGAAAATTTACAAAGTATAAGCAGCATTTGCTTCACTTACCCATTCAGGAACTGGTCGAAGTGCTCATTCGGACACTTGAGCTAAATACCCTGAATGCTGAGTTTGTGTACTTGCAGGCTTTTCAGGATGCGGTGCTTGAGTTCACAAAAAAGAACCGCTCGGATTTACGTCTTTTCATGGAGTGGTGGAACGAGAATGGGAGGAAACGCTCCGTACAACTGACCGGCGCACTTGATGCCGTAGAGGTCATCACCTCTCACAAATCCAAAGGGCTGCAATATCCCATTGTTTTTGTTCCTTTTTGTAATTTTCAGATGGACAGCCGCTCAAAGTTGGTTTGGTACGATTCCCCCTTTCAGGAAGGTGAGAACATCCCTGTGGAGTATGCGTCAAAGTTGGAGCAGACTGCATTTGCTCCTTACTACCGGAAAGACCTTATTAAGTGGCATCTTGAAAGCCTCAACGTGCTTTATGTAGCCTTTACTCGTGCTGAAAACGGGCTGTACGTATTTTGTGACCTCCCATCAAAAATGGAAAAGATGTACGGAACGGCGAGTAAGCTGCTTTGGAGTTTTTTTGAGCATTACCCAATAGAAGGCTGGGATGAGGAGCAGAGGATTTTTAAAAAAGGATCACTCCCTGTAAAGAACCGCATAGGAAAAGATGAGATGATAAGCCTGAAAAGCTACACCTCCAACAAATGGAGCAACAAACTACAGATCAGGAAAACAGGGAGGACTTACTTTGATGAAGAAGCGGAGAAGCAACGAGATGAAGGCGTTTTACTGCATCAAATCTTATCCGACATCATTCACTACGAAGATACTTCTGAGGTGCTGGATCGCTACGAGCGAGCCATGCAGATTACGAAGGAAGACCGTAAAGGATATGAGACCCTCATCAACAATCTGTGGAAAAATGAGAAGGTAAAATCTTGGTTTAATAGAGACGGGGAGGTGAAGACGGAAGTGGTTGTCCTGCCAAAAGATGGCGAAATCAAACGAATGGATAGGGTGGTTATTCGTGACAATAAAGCCACTGTTATTGACTTCAAAAACGGTCGACCCAAGCCGGAACATAATGAACAGTTAATGGAATACACCACCCTGTTAAAAGAGATGGGCTATGAAGCAGAGGGACACTTGCTGTATCTGAGAAGTGGAGAATTAAAATCAATCTGAAGATGTCCTTCCTGTCAGAAGTAGCCGATCATTTGTTAGCAAAATATCCGTATCGTTTAGGTGATTGCACGGTTGTCTTCCCGAACCGTCGGGCAGGGTTATTTCTGAAAAAAGCACTTTCCAAAAAGGTGGACAGGCCCGTCTGGTCCCCCACCGTCCTTAGTTTGGAAGATTTCCTCTTTTCCTCTTCCGATATTAAAAAAGCAGACCCGTTAGCACTGATTTTTGAATTGTATGAAGCCTTCAAATCACAGCAAGTCAGAGCGGAGGGTTTTGAATCTTTCTATTTCTGGGGGGAGATGCTGTTAAAGGATTTTGAAGAGATAGACCATTACTTAGTTGATCCGAAGCAGCTTTTCACGTATGTGAAGGACGACAGGCAACTGGCGGAGGATTTCTCCTTCCTGAATCCGGATCAGGAAGCAATTATCAAGAAGTTTTGGCAAGGGTTTTTACCCGCCTCCACGAAGACTCAGGAGCAATTTGTAGCCACCTGGAAGATTCTCCTTCCGGTTTATGAGGAGTTTAAACGTCGGATTCGAGAAAAGAAGATAGGCTATGCCGCTCACATCTATCGGGAGCTACTGACGAAGTCCGCTGAAAGTAAGGAATCCGTAAAACATCCTGATAACAAACCGCTCCTGTTTGCAGGTTTTAATGTACTGACTTTGGCAGAGGAGAAATTAATCAAGCATTTCATTTCAGAAAACAAAGCAGAAATTCTTTGGGATATTGACACATACTATGTCGATTCTACAGAGCAGGAAGCGGGCGAGTTTTTGCGAAGGTATAAAAGTGATAATGTCTTTGGCACAAGTTTTCCCACTTCCCCTCCTCGGCGTATAAAAGAGAAAAAAGACATTGAAATTACCGGCGTTGCTTTGGAGGTTGGGCAGGCAAAGCTGGCAGGGCAGGAGATAGCCGATTTAATTCAGTCCGGCGTGAAAAGTGAAGAAATCGTCATCGTGCTGCCACAAGACTACATGCTGTTTCCCGTCTTAAATGCAATACCCGATACTGTACACAAACTCAACGTGACAATGGGCTATCCTTTAAAAGATACTCCGTTGTTTGGATTGCTGGAGAGTGCCATCGAACTACAGGAACAGGCCCGTTTTTCTCCTGATAACGGCCTGTCTTTTTATCACAAACCCACCATTGACATACTTAGCCATCCTTACTTGTACAAAGAGGACAAGAACCCGTTGAATGGGTTCATCAAAGCCATCAAGAGGAGCAATAAAATCAGAATTTTTCAGCAGGAAATCAGCGCACTTCAACTGCCGGTTTTACATACGATATTCAGGCAGGTGAATGATCAAAGCGACCTGACGAACTATTTGCAGGATATTGTAAAAGTGTTGGGGGATCAGGTCATTGAGCGATTGGGGCTGGAAAGGGAGTATCTGTATCATTTTCAGCAGCTACTCGCCCGACTGGAGGAGATGCTCACCGGAGAGCAGCATACAGCGATTGATACGAAGACGTTTAAACGTTTATTCAGAAAAGTGACCCGCTCCGTCAGAATGCCTTTTAGCGGAGAACCGGTGGAAGGCCTCCAAATAATGGGCGTATTGGAAACACGAAACCTTGACTTTAAGCATGTATTCATGCTTAATATGAACGAAGATATCTTCCCGGCCTCGCAGCGCACGGGTTCCTTTATTCCTTACCGAATCCGAAAAGCATTTGACCTGCCCACGTTTGAAACACAAGATACAATATATGCCTATCTGTTTTACAGGCTTCTACAGCGTTCAAAAAAACTTTCCTTTTACTACAACCTGTCTGCCGATTTTGGGCTAAGCGGAGAAGTCAGCCGCTTCATTCGCCAACTGGAACTGGAAAGCGGATTAGCAATAAAACATAAAAAGCTGAATAATTCCATTCAGGTCCATGAGATAAAGCCCATCGCCATCGAGAAGACGGCGGATGTGTTGAAGAGACTTGAAATTTATACTAATGCTGCCTTAGAAGAGACGCCAAGGAGACTGTCAGCGTCCGCATTAAACAGTTATTTTGACTGTAAACTTAAATTTTACTTCCGTTATGTCCTTCGGTTATTCTCCGCAGAGGAGATGAGCGATGACTTGGATGCCCGACGTTTTGGCAATGTGCTGCACAAAACGCTGGAATACCTCTATCAGGATACGATCAATGAAAAAGGCAGCAGAATCATTGATGAGAATGATTTTTTAAGATTAGAATCCTCTATTGACGGAGCCATGAACAAGGCATTCAAAGAGTCCTTTGGGATGAGGGGCAAAAAGCACTTTGAGTTCAAAGGCCGGAATGTGGTCATGGCAGAAATCATCAGAAAGTTCGTCCGTCAGGTGCTTAAAATGGATAAAGCACATGCTCCTTTTGAAATCATAAGCCTTGAAAAAGATGATAATTACACGCATTTCATTGACATTGAGCCGGATGGGAAGCCATTAAAAGTAAAGCTGGGGGCTGATATTGATCGGGTCGATAGAAAAGGCGAAGAGGTTCGTGTGATTGACTATAAAACAGGCAGGGATAACACAGAAATCGGCTCTTTCGACAGTCTTTTTGAACGGGAAGTAAGTCAGACATATCAGGCAGGCAGAAAAGCAGGATTTCAAACGCTTTTTTATGCGTGGCTGTACGGTGCTAAATACGGACAATCACACGCCACCGTGCCGGGTTTGATCAACATCAATCAATTTTTCCGAGAAGGCTTTGATTACAGGATTAAACAAAAAGGAACTCCTATGGAAGATGCAAGACCCTAAATGGATAACTTTGAAAAAAACCTGAAAAAAATA